>DATFWC010000771.1:0-3107 GCA_035259885.1 Xanthobacteraceae bacterium | reverse complement strand
ATCGAGCGTTGCTGCGCCGCCACGCCGCCCGCCGCGAGTGCTGCTGTCAGCGCTATCGCGCCCAAAAACCATCTGTTGCCCGTCATCCTTGGTCCTTCCTGTAAGGTCGTTGTCGCCGCCCGTTTGCTCCGCATTTCACGGCCATGGGCCGGAACATAACCGGGCACCATGGGCCGCGCCAGCACCGGGCCCCTTGCGACTCCTACGACCTCCGTCTGAGAGCACGGCCAAGCCCCTTGCTCCACCTCCCCCTCGCGCGGCAGGGCAATCGCATAGGGCTCGTTGGAGGTCGCAACGCGCGCGCCGCTTGCTCCACCTCTCCCCGCACGCGGGGAGAGGTGGCGCAAGCGGCTATTCCCATACCCCGCGATCCGCTATGCGCTACTCGCCCCTTCGCGTTTCGAATCAGTCGGGAGACCCAATGGCCCAAAAACACGTCGCGGTCCTCATGGGAGGCTGGTCGGCCGAGCGCGACGTGTCGCTGCGCTCCGGCAAAGCCTGCGCCGATGCGCTGGAAGCGCAGGATTACCGTGTCACCCGCATCGATGTCGGCCGCGACATCGCCACCGTGCTGCAGACACTCAAGCCCGACGTGGCGCTCAACCTGCTGCACGGCCACCCGGGCGAGGACGGCACCATCCAGGGCATCTTTGAGACTCTTGGCATTCCCTACACGCATTCCGGCGTGCTCGCCTCGGCGCTGGCCATGCGCAAGGATCTGGCGAAAACCGTGCTCGCCGCGGCGCAAGTGCCGGTGCCCGACGGCCGGGTCATGTCGCGCTTCGAGGCCGCCAAGGCGCACGCCATGCCGCCTCCCTACGTGATCAAGCCGGTCACCGAGGGCTCGTCGGTCGGGGTGTTCATCATCACCGAGGCGCAACGGCACCCGCCGCAGGAGCTGTTCTCTGATTCGTGGACCTTCGGCGACGAGGTCCTGGTCGAGACCTATATCGCCGGCAAGGAACTCACCTGCGCGGTGATGGGGGAGGAGGCTCTGGGGGTCATCGAGATCGTTCCGACGGTAGCCTTTTACGACTACGAGGCGAAATACGCGCCCGGCGGCTCTCGTCACCTGCTGCCGGCGCCAATTTTACCAAATGTTTACCAAGAGACACGAAGACTGGCGCTGGCGGCTCACCGTGCCCTCGGCTGTCGCGGGGTGAGCCGCGCAGACTTTCGGTACGACGACCGCCAGGAGGGGACAAGGGGACTGATCTGCCTCGAGGTCAACACTCAGCCCGGAATGACCGAAACATCGCTCGTTCCGGAGCTCGCGGCCCACGCAGGCATATCATTTGGTGAGTTGGTCCGATGGATGGTGGAGGACGCCTCGCTCGACCGGTGACCCGCGCTCCGCGCAGGGTGCGCCCGCCCGCACCCAAAACCCGCAACGGAATTTTCAGCTTTTTTTCCAGGGCAACCGATTCGTCGCGCGCGGGCCCGACCCGCGCATCCATCACGAAGCGGGGACCCGACACGATGGATGGCCGGGTCAAAGCCTGGCGCGGACGTGATCCGGGCCCCGGCAATGACGGCCGTGGCGGTGCCAGGCCCGGCCGAAAATATTCCCGCTTTGCCCGCCTCCGCCGACTGATTCGCGCGCTCCTCTATCCGCTGGCCATCCTGCCGCGCGGCGTTGGCTCCACCTTGACGTTTCTGTTCGTCATCGGCGGCGCCGTCTACGGGACGCTGTACGGCGAGCACCTGCCGCTGGTCGCCGATCAGGTCCGCGACACCCGCGACGGGGTCGCCAACGCCATGGGCTTCCACATCGAGCAGGCCTCGGTCGCCGGCCGCCGCCAGCTCACCCAGGCGAACGTTCTGGCGCTGGCCGGCGTCACCAAAACCACCTCGCTCCTGTTCCTCGACGTCGACACCGCGCGCGCGAAGCTGAAGGCCAGCCCGTGGATCGCCGAGGCCTCGGTACGAAAGCTCTATCCCGGACGCCTCGTCATCGAGATCGAGGAGCGCGTGCCCTACGCGCTGTGGCAGAGGGATGGAAGGCTGTTCGTCATCGCCGCCGACGGCACCGTGCTCGGCGAGCTCGCCGACCCGCGCTTCGCCACGCTGCCGCTCGTCGTCGGCCCCGGCGCCGAGAAGAAGGCGAAGGCGTTCCTCGACGTGCTGGCGCGCTATCCGGGCGTGCGCGATTTCGTGCGCGCCGCGATCCTGGTCGCCGAGCGCCGCTGGAACCTGCAGCTCGTCAACGGCATCGTCGTGCGCCTGCCCGAGGCCCATGTCCCGGCCTCCCTCGACACGCTGGTTGCGCTCGACCGCGAGAAGAAGCTGCTCACCCGCGACATCACGGCGGTGGATCTCAGACTCCCCGACCGCGTCAACGTGCGGCTCTCCGACACCGCCGCGCAGGCGCGCGAGGAGGCGCTGAAGGCCAAGAAGCCGAAAGGCAAGGGGGGTAACGCATGAGTTCGCTCGGCCACGGCATCGCCCCCAGGATGAAGGCCTTGTCGGTGAAGCGCTCCGCCACCGTGGCGGCGCTCGACATCGGCACCTCGAAGATCGTGTGCCTGATCGCGCGGCTCAAACCCTGCGTGCAGCCGGAATCGCTGTCGCGGCGCTCGCACGCCGTGGAAATCCTCGGCATCGGCCACACCCGCGCCCGCGGCATGAAGGGCGGCACCGTCATCGACCTCGCCGAGGCCGAGGAGGCGGTGCGCCACGCCGTGGCCGCCGCCGAGCGCATGGCCGGCCTCGAGCTCGACTCGGTCGTCACCACGGTGTCGGCCGGCCGCCTGCAGAGCGAATTGTTTCACGCCACCGTGCACGTCGCCGGCGCCAACGTCACCAACCAGGACATCGAGCGGGTGCTCGCCGCCGGCAGCCGCCATTCGCTGCGCGACGGCCGCGTGGTGCTGCACTCCATTCCCATCGGCTATGCGCTCGACGGCAACCGCGGCGTCCGCGACCCGCGCGGCATGCTGGGAAAACGCCTCGGCGTCGACATGCACGTGGTCACCGCCGACGCCGCGGCGCTGCGCAACCTCATGCTCGCCATCGAGCACTGCCACCTCACGGTCGAGGCCATGGCGGCCGCGCCCTACGTCTCCGGCCTCTCGGTGCTGGCCGACGACGAGGCCGACCTCGGCGCC
>DATFWC010000770.1:0-2769 GCA_035259885.1 Xanthobacteraceae bacterium | reverse complement strand
ATGCGTTCCCCAAGGGCGAGGCGCCGAGCTTTCCGCCGGCGCTGCGCGCCATCCAGGGGGCGGCGGGGTAGCGCCCGGGAGCATGCTGTGGACCATCTGCAGCGCGTGAAGCACGAGTTCGCCCGCCAGGCCGATACGTTTGCGGCTGCGGCTGCGATCACCGACGAGGAGTTGACCCGCCGCTTCAGCGAAG
This sequence comes from Xanthobacteraceae bacterium, assembly GCA_035259885.1. GTDB lineage: Bacteria > Pseudomonadota > Alphaproteobacteria > Rhizobiales > Xanthobacteraceae > DATFWC01. The sequence continues at coordinate 2,576 of DATFWC010000770.1, read as the reverse complement.
CCATCGGCCGCAACGGCACGGGAAAAATTCTCGACGTCGCCTGCGGCCCCGGCATCGTCAGTGCGGCGCTGGCCAAAGCGGCGCACGCGGTGGTGGCGTTCGATCTGACGCCCGAGATGCTGGCGAAGGCGCGCGATCGCTGCGCGCAGGCCGGCCTGACCAACGTGACATTCCAGGAGGGGAGCGCGACCGATCTTCCCTTCGCGCCCGAGTCCTTCGACGGCGTCGTGACCCGGCTGGCCATCCATCATCTTGGCGACCCGGGGCGCGCGTTCGCAGAAATGTTCCGCGTGCTGCGTCCCGGCGGAACGCTCGTCGTCGCCGACGTGGTCAGCGCCGAGGATGCGGACGCCGCGGCTCTGCAGAATGCCATCGAGGTCCTGCGCGATCCGTCGCACGTGCGGATGCTCCCACGGTCCGAGCTGGTTGCGTTGATCGAGGGCGCCGGCTTCCACATCGGGCAGGAGAGCACGTGGGACAAGATGCGCGAGTTCGAGGAGTGGATGGGCATCGTCAACGATCCGGAGCGCGTCGCGCCACTGCGCATTGTGGTGCGTGCGCTGGCGCGTGTCGGCGAGTCGGCCGGGATGGGGCTGTCGCTGGCCGACGGAAAAATCCTCTTCTTCCATCGTTGGTGCATGATCGCCGCAATCAAGCCGGCCGGCCAGGTAACGTAGGATGGGCAAAGGCGCGTAACGGGGCGCTTTAGCAGACGATGCGTTTGAAACGCGCCGTGCCCACGCGCGGCGCCGGTGGCTTGCTATGAGTGGTTTTCGTTCGTAAGTAAGCAGCGGGCCTGCTGGCCCGTTTCGGAGCCGCCATGGTCGTCGTCCTCGACACCGTTCGTCCGCGCCATCCCGAGAAAGCGAACCGGCCGGACAGCCCGCTGTTGCGCAAGCCGGACTGGATCCGGGTCAAGGCGCCGACCTCGGCCGGCTATGCCGAGACCAGCCGCATCGTGCGCGAGCATCAGCTCCATACCGTCTGCGTCGAGGCGAGCTGCCCGAACATCGGCGAGTGCTGGGAGCAGAAGCACGCTACCTTCATGATCATGGGCGACACGTGCACCCGCGCCTGCGCCTTCTGCAACGTGAAGACCGGCTTGCCCGATGCGCTCGACCGCGAGGAGCCGGGGCGGGTGGCGGACGCGGTGGCGAAGCTCGGCCTGGCGCACGTGGTGGTCACCTCGGTTGACCGCGACGATCTCGACGACGGCGGCGCAAAACATTTCGCCGAGGTGATCCGGGCGATCCGCGCCCGCATGCCGGCGACCACGATCGAGGTGCTGACGCCGGACTTCCTGCGCAAGGACGGCGCCGTCGAGACCGTGGTGGAGGCGCGGCCCGACGTGTTCAACCACAACCTCGAAACCGTGCCGTCGCTCTATCTCACGGTGCGACCGGGCGCGCGCTACTTCGCCTCGCTGCGGCTGCTGCAGCGGGTGAAGGAGCTCGACCCAAAAATGTTCACCAAGTCCGGCGTCATGGTCGGCCTGGGCGAGGAGCGCAACGAGGTGCTGCAGCTGATGGACGATCTGCGCACGGCCGACGTCGACTTCCTCACCATTGGCCAGTACCTGCAGCCGTCGCGCAAGCATCACCCGGTGGCGCGGTTCGTGACGCCCGACGAGTTTAAGGCTTTTGCGACCATCGCCTACGCCAAGGGCTTTTCGATGGTGTCGGCGAGCCCGCTCACCCGCTCCTCGCACCACGCCGGCGACGATTTCCGGCGCCTGCGCGCCGCCCGCGAAGCACGCTAGATGCCCTCGTTCCGCACGACGCGTCGCGTTCGCCACGCGGCGTCCGACATGTTCGACCTCGTGGCCGACATGGAAAAATATCCGGAATTCGTGCCGCTGTGCCAGCGCATGCGGGTGCGCAACCGCACGCAGGTGGGCGAGGGCGTGGAAGTCTGCATCGCCGCCATGACGGTCGCCTACAAGATGATCTCGGAGACCTTTACCAGCCGGGTGACGCTCAACCGGCCGGAGCTGACCATCAAGGTCGAATATCTCAGCGGGCCGTTCAGCATTCTCGACAACCGCTGGAGCTTTCGCCCGGTCACCGACGACAGCTGCGACGTCGAGTTCTTCATCTCCTACGAGTTCAAGAGCCGCGTGCTGGCCCTGCTGATGGGCGCCATGTTCGACGTCGCGTTCCGCCGGTTCGAGCAAGCCTTCGAGCGGCGCGCCGACGTGGTCTACCGGAAGCAGCGGCCGGCAAGGGCGTGACTGCGCCATGGCGGACGCTTGCCGGCGCCAATAACTATCTTAAGTTGAATCTGAGTCATCCACGCGGCTTGGTTTTGGCCGCTGCGGTTTTCTTGCGCGGGCCGGCGGGCCGCCGTTCCATCCGGCTCTGTGCCGGTGGAAGCTTGTTGGTGATGAGATTGTAGCCGACTGGATTGAGCCGATACTGGCCGCGCTCGCGGGCATCGAGATAGCCCGCGTTCTTGGCGTTCACCAGCGTCATGTGGGGCGGGGCACTGGGGAGGGGAAACACCGCCTGAAGGAAGTACTTCCTGATGTCGTCGGCGACGATGTAGTCGCGCCTCTCATCGGGGGGCGCGAGATGGGC
>DATFWC010000769.1:0-24679 GCA_035259885.1 Xanthobacteraceae bacterium | reverse complement strand
ATGCCGGCAATGGCGCCGCCCGCCCCGGCGAACCGAGGCTTGACGATCCAGCGCCGCTGCACCCAGTCCACGATCCTGCCGAGCAGGAGGCCCCAGCCGACCAAAGTGGCGAGCGCGTAAAGATGATAGGCACCCTGCTCGAAGTAGAGCGGCAGTGGGAGAGTCCAGTTGACGCCACCGAACAGGTAGAACGCCCCCAGGCCGAGCGTCACCAGCCATTGCAGCAGCACGGCCAGCAGCAGCAGGCGCACTCGCCCACGCCCGAGAACGAGGCCGAACGCAATACCGACCAGCATGGGAAGAAAAAGCTGGCTTGCCAGCAGCGGGTGGCCGAGAAGCGACGACGCGAAGGCCGGAACCGCGCTACGCACGACTTCGTGGGCGTACTGGTAGCGGACCGTGTACCTGACAAAGGCGTGTATGTAGTCGAACAGCCCGGTCATCCACAGAAGAGCGAAGGCCGCGGCGAAAACGATGATGCGCGCGAGCAGCCGCTCGCGCGTCGCGTCGGCGAAGAACAGCACAGCACCGCACGGCGCCAACAGCATCACGCCGGCGACGACAAACATCGGGTCGCAGACGATCGCATAGGCGAGGACAGCCGCGAGCCCCATCGACCATATGAGGAGCGAGGACGTGGCCAGCCGCCCGACCGACACAAGGATGGCCAGCGCGAGCGTCAGGACGGCCATCGTGAAGGCCGTCGGCGGGACAAGAACATATTGCGTGATCAGCCCGAAAAGGTATTGGAACGGTGCGAAGGCGACGATCGATGCCAGGGCACCGGCGATCGCGGGCCCGACGGGCACGCGGCACGTGCGGGCCAGCACATAGCTGGACAAAGCAAGAGCGGCGAAGGCGATCGCGGCCGAAAGCTTGCTGCCGGTGTCCAGATCGACGAAGCGAAACACCGCATAGGTCGGGTTGAGCCACACGTTGATCGGTATTTGTGGGCTGAACATGCCCTGCAGCGGGTTGAGGACGTTCGCTTCGCCCAGTGGGGAGAATTGCAGGGCGCTGAGTACGAGTGCCTGAAAGGTCTTGCCGTCGCCGCCGCCGTAATTGACCGGCCCGACTAGGCTCCAGATCCGGAAGGCAACCAGCAGGGTCGCTGTCAACCCGGCCGCGAACAGGCCGGCCTCGATGCCAAGCGTCCGCCAAATATAAGGTCTCACGACCAAGTCCTCCGCGTTCAGTTCGGACGAACGGCACGAACCGCATAGACGCCGGGGATCGGCAGCGCGAGCGGAATGGCGGCATCGATCAGGCCCAGCCGGTCGAACAGCGGATAGAGCCGCATCAGGCCGGCATGTCCGAGAATTTTCCCGAAGCCGGGAGCCTGCCGGTCAATTGCCCACGAGGCGATGCGAAACCCGGCGCGATCGAGCGCCGTCGTCATGCCGCCACGCGTCATGAACTGCATCACGCTCGGTGTGAACATCCACATGCGCGAGCCGTAGAGCCGCGCAACCAGGCTGTCAGCAGCCGGAAAGTTGAAGAACAGCATCCCGCCCGGCCTGAGTTGCCGCCGGGCGCGCGCGAGCGATTCGTCCAGGCGCGGAAGGTTGGAGATCGTGCCCAGGAGCAGGATGGCATCGAGCGTAGCCTCGGGAATTTCCAGGTCGAGCCAGTCGGCGACCGCCGCGTCGATGTTATGCAGGCGGCGTGCGCTTTGTGCGAAGCGCTCCGACAGATCGCAGCCGAGCACGCTGTGGCCATGACGCGCGATCTCGCCGAGCAGCGTGCCGCTGGCGCAACCGACCTCCAGCACGCGCGCATGCTTGGGCAGATGCGGGGCGATGTCGCGCCGGTAGCGATGCCGCGCCTCGATGGCACGCTGGCGCTCGTCGCGGGCATAGTCTGCATAGCCGATGCCCGGCTTGTTCTCTGATCCCTGATAGTCGGGCGAGTTGCACCAGGCTGCCAGCGCCGCTGGGTTGAGCATGGGCGCCTGCAGCCAGCTTCCGCAGGCCGAGCAGCGGCGAAAACGGACCTCCCCGTATGGCAGGTGGCGGACGATTTCGGCGGATTGCTCGGCCAGCGGCGTGCCGCACGCCAATGGCGTGCCGCAGATGCAGTGGGTACGCGGAACGAAAGCGAACGAAATCATCGGGGATGCGTGGTGCCGGGTCTGGCCAGAAGCGCAACGTCGACGTGACAATACGCTAGTTTCGCCTGAAGCGAGAACCCGCGTGCCTGGCTTCCGCACCAGCCAGGTTCCCGCCACCCTGCGGTCAATCTCGCAACAACGTGGCGTAAGCGTCGCAAAACCGCTCGAGGGCGCGCGCGAGCGAAAAATTCTCGACGATGCGGCTTCGCGCCTGTCGGCCCCGCTCGGCGCGCCGCTCGCCCGGCTCCTCGCTCAACGCCCGGATTGCCTTGGCCAGCGCGTCGGGATCGCCGGGCGGCACCAGCAGGCCGGTTGTGCCGACGATGGCGGCCGCATCCCCGACGTCGGTCGCAACCGGTGGCAGGCCGCACGCCATCCCTTCCGCCAGGGCGTTGGAAAAGCCCTCGCCAAAGGCGGAGCTGGAGACAACGGCATCGGCGGCCGCCAACAGGCGTTCAACGTCGGTGCGGCGCCCAAGGCGATGGACATTGGCCTGTGACGGCAGGTCGTCGGTGCCGGCGCCGACGAGAAGTGCGTGCAGGTGTGGGACCTTGGCCATGGCGCGCAGGAAACCGAGGTGATCCTTCATCGGATCGACGCGCGCCACGTGGGCCACGACAAATGCCCCGTCCGCGATGCCGAGCTCGCGGCGGACGGCCGTGCGGGCGCCCGGATCGGGCGTGTAGCGATCGACTTCGATGCCGTTGGCGACGACCTCGGCCCGGCGCGGCCGGTAACCCAGGGCGTGGTGCGCCTCCATGCCGGCGCCCGAATTGGCGATGATGAGATCCGGCCGGCGGGACAGCATGGCGCAGGCCCGCACCACCAGGCGGAGCTGGCGGCTGTAGCGGGGAAAATCCAGGGTGGAGCACCTTATGTTCCACGCCAGGCGCGTCGTCCGGCGCCGGCCCGACAGGACCAGCGCCAGCAGGGCGGCCAGGTCGCCATGGTACATCCAGCCTTGGACGATCTCCGGCCGCTGTTTCCCGATCAGCCGAGCGAGTTGGAGCATGCCGCGGGCAATGCCCGCGGTCGTGCGGAAATTGAGTTCGACCACTGTCACGCCGGCAGCGCGCAGCCGTTCGGTATGAAAGCCGTCGGGCAGCAGGCTCACGACCACCGTCTCGTCGGCCAGCCCAGGCTGCGCCGACGCCAGGCGCGTCAGCATGGTTTCGGCGCCGGCCAGATAGAGATCGGTAATGACGTGCAGAATGCGGCGCGGACGCATCCCGACCTTCAGCCCCACCTCTCGCGCCACGCTTCGAGCATCAGCACCGTCCACAATGGATATTGCCAATTGCGCGTGCCGGCGAGGTGCTCGCGCCACGCCTGCTGCACCGGCTCGGGCCGCACCAGTCCGCCGGCGGCGAGCCGCGACGGCGCCAGCAGCGCTTCCGCCCAGTCGCGCAGCGGCCCGCGGATCCATGCCCCGATCGGCACGCCGAAGCCCATTTTCGGCCGGTCGATCAGGGACTCGGGAACGTAGCGCGCCAGCACCCGGCGCAGCAGCCATTTGCTCTTTCCCTGCTGCACCTTGAGGCGCGCTGGCAGGCTCCAGGCCAATTGCACCACTCGATGATCGAGCAGCGGCGCTCTGCCCTCCAACCCGACCGCCATGGTGGCGCGATCGACCTTGGCGAGGATGTCGTCGGGCAGATAGGTCACCAGGTCGAGGAACTGCATGCGCGCCAGCAGGTCGGGGAAATCACGCCCGACCGACTGATCCCACAGCGGACCGGGCGGCTCGCCGCCGGCGGCGGCAATCTCCTGCGGCCGCTCCCATTGGCTGACGAGCCGGCGATAGATGGCGTCGGGCTCGATGTGATCCAGGATCGTCGCGAGCTTGTGCAGCCGATCGCCCGGCAAGGCCGGGCGCCACGCGTGCGGCACGACGCCGAACAGGCGGTTCCAGGACGTGGGCGACAGCGCCCGCAGGGCGGCCTGCGACACGCGGCGCACAGGATCGGGAATGTTGTGCAGGATCAGGGTCAGGCGCTCGGCCCAGAAATAGCGCGGGTAGCCGGCGAACAGCTCGTCGCCGCCGTCCCCCGACAGCGCCACGGTGACGTGACGCCGCGTCATCTCGGAGACGAGATAGGTCGGAATCTGCGAGGCATCGGAAAACGGCTCGTCGTACCAGTCGGGCAACCGCGGAATGACGTCGAGCGCATGCTTCGGCTCGACGTAGAACTCGGTGTGCTCGGTGCCGAGATGGGCGGCCACGCGCTGCGCATGCGGCGCCTCGTCGTAGCCCATCTCGTGAAACCCGATGGAGAACGTCTTGACCGGCCGAGTGCTCTGCGCCTGCATCAGCGCCGCCACGGTGGACGAGTCGATGCCGCCGGACAGAAAGGCGCCGAGCGGCACGTCGGCGATCATGCGCAGCCGCACGGCATCGCGCAGCAGGGCGTCGAGGCGCTCGGCCGCCTCGGCTTCATCCAGCGCGGCATCGGCCTCGGACATTGCGGTGCGCGCCATGGCGCGCGGATCCCAGAAACAGGTCAGCTGCGGCGGCTGACCGGCGCGCAACGTCAGAATGTGACCGGGCGGCAGTTTCGCCGCCTCGCGATAGATGCTGCGCGGCTGGGCGACATAGCCGAGACGCAGATATTCCACCACGGCGTCCTGGTCGACGGACGGCGACCAGCCGGGGGCGTGACGGAACGCCTTGAGCTGCGAGGCAAACAGCACGCGCTCGGGGCTTGCCGCATAGTAGAGCGGCTTCTTGCCGAGGCGATCGCGTGCAAGCCACAGCGTGCGGGTCGTGCGATCCCACAGCGCAAAGGCAAACATGCCGATGCTCCGCTCGCACGCCGCTTGCACGCCCCACAGCGCGCAGGCCGCGAGCAGCACCTCGGTGTCGGACTCGCTGCGAAGATGCTGACCGGCCGCCTCGAGCTCGCGGCGAATGTCCCGGTAGTTGTAGATCTCGCCGTTCAGCATTATGACATAGCGGCCGTCGCCGGAGAGCATCGGCTGTGCACCGCCCGGACTGAGATCGATAATGGCAAGCCGTCGATGCGCCAGCGTGGCGCCGCTCTCCGCCTCGCTCCACACGTCGCCGCTGTCCGGTCCGCGATGCGACAACGCGCCGTTCATGGCTTCCCCGATGGCGCGCAGCGCATCCGCGCTCGTTTGCGCGCGCCAATCGATCATGCCAGCAAGGCCGCACATGGTCAGGATACTCGTGCTCCGATGACGTCCTTTCTAGCGCCGGATGCGTCGAGCGTCGAGGTTGAGTTGCGCCCGTCATCGGGCCGCACCGCGCGGCCACGCCCGCGAACGCCGAATTTGCGATGAAAATCCTGTTTTTCATTCGCGCGCTCGACGTCGGCGGCAGCCAACGCCAGCTGGCGGTGCTGGCGGCCGGCCTGGCGCAGCGGGGCCACGACGTGACGGTTGCGGTGCTCTACTCCGGGCATGCGTTCGAGGAGATGCTCAGCTGCGCAGGCGTGCGCCTCGTGACGCTGAACAAGGCCAGCCGCTGGGACGTCGCCGGCCCCCTGGCGCGGCTGTGGCGCCTCATCCTTGCTGCCAAGGCCGACGCCATCTATGGCTTCCTTCCCACGCAGACCACGCTGGCGGCGCTGCTGCTGCCGCCGTGGTCGGCGACACGGCTGGTGTTCGGCGTGCGCTCGGCCGCCATGGAGCTCGAGAACTATGATGCGTTGTCGGCATGGAGCTACCGGTTCGAGGCCTGGTTGTCGCGCCGCGCCGATCTCGTCATCACCAATGCGCGCGCCGCGCGCGCCGATGCGATTGCTCGCGGCATGCCGGCTGACCGGATCGCCGTCATCCCCAACGGCATCGATACCGCGGCCATGTGCCCGGATCCTGCGGCCGGGCGCGCGCGGCGCGCCGCATGGGATCTCGGTGAGGAAGCGTTCATCGTCGGCATGGTGGCGCGGCTCGATCCGATGAAGGATCACGCCGGCTTCGTCGCGGCCGCGGCGGCGTTCGCCCAGCGGCATCCCGACGCGCATTTCGTCTGTGTCGGCGATGGACCGCCGGCCTACCGCCGCGAGCTCGCCAATCTGGCCAACGCGCGCGGGCTCGGCGAACGCCTGGTGTGGGCCGGCGAAGCGAGCGACCTGCGGGCGGTGTACAATGCGTTCGACATCGCCACCCTGCCCTCCGCGTTCGGCGAAGGATTCCCCAACGCGGTGGGCGAAGCGATGGCGTGCGGCGTCCCGGTCGTCGCCACCGATATCGGCGACATCCGGCTCATGCTCGGCGACAGCGGCGAGGTCGTGCCGCCACGCCGGCCGGATCTTCTGACCGAGGCCTGGACGCGCATGCGATCGCGCCTACGGGAAAACGCCGATTTGCGCGCCGAGGCGCGCGCCCGTATTTTGCGCCACTACGACGTGAACACCATGGTGGAAAAGAGTGAACAGGCCTTGTTGGCGCTGTGCGCCGGCCGTCCTGCTGCCGCGATTGCCGCACAGTACGTATAATTGCTCATGCTCATGTGGAAGAGCCGTGTGAATGACCAAGTCTTTGCCTTTCATCGATCTTAATCAGCAGCGGCTGCATCTCGGCGACAGTATCGACCGCGCCATTCAGCGCGTGCTCGAGCACGGCAATTACATCATGGGCCCCGAGGTGCGGGAGCTCGAGGCGAAGCTGTCGCAGTTTTGCGGCGCCAGGCACGCCCTCACCTGCTCCAACGGCACCGACGCGCTGGGCCTCATCCTCATGGCGCTGGGCGTGAAGGCGGGCGACGCCGTGTTCTGCCCGAGCTTCACGTTTGCAGCCACGGCCGAGACGGTCGTCTGGTTCGGGGCGACGCCGGTGTTCGTCGACATCGACCAGGACAGCTACAACATGGATCCGGACAGCCTGGAAGCTGCGATCCGCACGGCCGAGGCACAGCACCTCCGGCCGGCCGGCGTGGTCGCCGTCGATCTGTTCGGGCAGCCGGCCGACTACGACAGGATCGAGCCGATCTGCGCGGCGCACCGGCTTTGGCTGTTGAGCGATGCGGCGCAGAGCTTTGGCGCCGCCTACAACGACCGCAAGGTCGGCACCATCGGGATTGCGACGGCCACCAGCTTCTACCCGGCCAAGCCGCTCGGGTGCTACGGCGACGGCGGCGCCATATTCACCGATGACGACGACCTCGCCAGCGTGATCACGAGTCTGCGCGTTCATGGGCAGGGCGTGGACAAGTACGACAACGTGCGCATCGGCCTCAACGGGCGCCTGGATACGCTGCAGGCTGCGATCCTGCTGGAAAAGCTCCGCATCTTTCCCGAGGAGATCGAGCGGCGCAATCGCGTCGCCGACCGCTACAGCACCGCTCTCGCCGGCGTCGCTCGCGTTCCCCGCCTGAGCGAACGCGCAACCTCGGTGTGGGCGCAGTATACGATCGCCGTCCCGGCCGCCCGCCGCAACGCCCTGGCGGCCGGCCTCAAGGAGCGCGGCATCCCGACTGCCATCCACTATGCGGTGCCGGTGCACCGGCAGACCGCCTATCGCGCCTTTCCGGTCGCCGGCAATGGCCTGCCGGTGAGCGAACGCATCGCCGACGAGGTGATCAGCCTGCCGATGCATCCCTATCTGCAGGAGCACGAGCAGGATCGCATCATCGATGCGGTGACCACCGAGCTGAGCTAAGGTGTTTTCCTCCCGGCGAGGCATGCGCCCTCGCCTGCTCCCGCACACCCGTGCCAGGCGGCTTCGAATATGACAATTGATGTGCGACCGACGACGATCGCCGACGTCAAATTGCTCACGCCCGCCAAGGTCCACGACCAGCGCGGATTCCTGTCGGAGGTCTTTTGCCACGACGACCTCGCGGCGGCCGGCATCGCATTCGACGTCATGCAGGAGAACCACCTGATGTCAGTGCGGCTGGGAACGATCCGCGGCCTGCATTTCCAGACGCCGCCCTGCGCCCAGGCCAAGCTCGTGCGCGCGGTCCGCGGCAGAGTCTTCGACGTTGCCGTCGACCTGCGCCGCTCCTCGCCGAGCTTCGGCCGTCACGTCGCGGTCGAATTGTCGGCCGCGAACTGGCACCAATTGTACATTCCCGAGGGCTTTGCCCACGGCGTGTGCTCGCTTGAAGCGGATACCGAGGTCGTCTACAAAGCCAGCGCCTGCTATTCGCGCGAGTGCGCTCGCGGTCTCCTGTGGAATGATCCGGACCTTGGGATCGAATGGCCGATCGACGCGACCGCCGCCTGCCTGTCGGAGCCCGACAGGGCCCATCCGCGGCTGCGTGAGCTGCCGGTGTTTTTCAATTGATCGAAGCGGCATCTGAACTTGGCAACGGGTGACATGCGCGTCGTCGTGACCGGGGGTGCTGGTTTCATCGGTTCGGCTGCATGCAGGCAGTTCGTGCTCGAGCAGGGTTGGACCGTCCTCAACTACGACAAGCTGACCTACGCGGCGAACCTTCGCTCGCTCGATCCCGTCAAGGACCATCCCGGCTATAGTTTCGTGCAGGCCGACATCTGCGATCGCGCCGCGCTCGCGGCGGCACTCGACGACTTCGCGCCCGATGCGGTCGTTCATCTCGCCGCCGAGACCCATGTCGACCGCTCGATCGACGGGTCCGCCGAGTTCGTTCGCACCAACGTGCTCGGCACGCACGTGCTCCTGGAAGCGGCGCGTCGCTATTGGAGCAGGCTGGCGCAGGACCGCCGCCGGCGCTTTCGCTTCGTTCACGTGTCCACCGACGAAGTGTACGGGTCGCTCGGCGCGACCGGCGCTTTCGCCGAGACCACGCCCTACGATCCGCGCTCGCCCTACGCGGCCAGCAAGGCGGCCGCCGACCATCTCGCCCGCGCCTGGTATTCAACCTATGGCTTTCCGGTCATCGTCGCCAACTGCTCGAACAATTACGGCCCCTATCATTTTCCCGAAAAACTCATCCCGCTTACCATCCTGAATGCGCTGGAAGACAAGCCGCTGCCGGTCTATGGCGACGGCATGCATGTCCGCGACTGGCTCTACGTCGAGGACCACGTCAGGGCGCTGGCGCTCGTCCTGGCGCGGGGCCGTCCGGGGGAAAAATACAACGTGGGCGGCCGCAGCGAGCGCGCCAATCTGCACGTCGTGCAGGCCATCTGTGACCTGGTCGACGACCTCGTGCCGGCGTCCCGGTCCCGCCGCGATCTGATCACGTTCGTCGCCGACCGGCCGGGCCACGATCGCCGCTACGCCATCGACCCGGGCAGGATCGAAGCCGAACTCGGCTGGGCGCCGACCCGGTCGTTCGAGAGCGGCCTGGCCTCCACCGTGCGATGGTACCGCGACAACCGTTGGTGGTGGGAGCCCCTGCGCGCCGGCGTCTATGGCGGCGAGCGGCTCGGCCTCGCCGAGGCCTGATCTGGCGGGGACCGCGGCATGAAAGGCATCATCCTGGCGGGAGGCAGCGGCACGCGCCTGTTTCCCATGACACTGGCGGTGTCCAAGCAGCTCCTGCCGGTCTACGACAAGCCGATGATCTACTATCCGCTGTCGGTACTGCTGCTGGCCGGCATCCGCGAGATTCTCGTCATCACCAGCCCGGAACATGAGCCGCTGTTCCGCACGCTGCTGCGCGACGGCCGCCAGTTCGGCGCGCAACTGACCTATGCGACGCAGTCGCGCCCCGAAGGCCTTGCGCAGGCCTTCATCATCGGCCGCGATTTCATAGGGGGCGACGGCTGCGCGCTCATTCTCGGCGACAATATTTTTTACGGACAGGGCCTGATCCAGCTGCTCAACGGCGCCGCGCAACGCAGCCCGGGTGCCACGGTGTTCGCCTATGAGGTCGCCGACCCCGAGTCCTATGGCGTGGTGACGTTCGATGGCGCCGGACGGGCGACCTCGATCGAGGAAAAACCGGCGCAGCCGCGCTCCCACTGGGCGGTCACCGGCCTTTATTTCTACGACAACGAGGTCGTCCGCCATGCCCAGGAGGTGCGGCCATCGCCGCGCGGCGAGCTGGAAATCACCGACCTCAATCGCCGCTACCTCGAGGCCGGCCGGCTGCACGTCGAGCGCATGGGTCGCGGCTATGCCTGGCTCGACATGGGGACAATGGATTCCCTGCTCGAAGCGTCGGAATTCGTGTCCACGATCGAGCGGCGCACTGGGCTGAAAATCGGCTGCCTCGAGGAAATCGCCCTGCGCTCTGGCTATACGACCCTGGAGGCGATCGAGCCCTGGCTCGCCGAACTGGGCAACAGCGGTTATGCCGATTACGTGCGGCGCGTCGCCGCCAGCCTGTGAACGGTCGGGCCCATCGGGAGGGATCGCCTCCCGATGCGGCGGGACATCGCCGTCAGAGCACGTGCCACTCGGGCGGCACCTGGCCGGCGATCGGGGTCATTGCCGCGACGACATTGTTCTGGATCTGATGCAGCTCATACACGCCGTTGTCGTGCCGTATGGCAAGGTCGGTGGTGCCGTCGCTCGTGTAGTCGGCGACGCCGGCGATAAAGGCGTCCTGTGGCAAGGTCTCGAGCACCTGCGAGTTCGTGACCTGGTTGTTGACCATGTCGTAGACCCGCACCGTGCCGTTTTCGTCCTGCATCAGGAAGTCGTCGGTATGGTCGCCGTTGAAGTCGCCCACGCCGGCAAAGTGCCAGTTGCTGCCGACCGCGCCGAGGAAGGCGGCGCCCGACACTTGGTTGTTCTGGATGTCGTGGACGAGCAGCATCCCGTCGGTGCTGTGCTGCCACAAGAGGTCGCTGGTGCCGTCGTTGTTGAAGTCGCCGACGCCGAGGAACTTCCAATCGGTGCCGATGGCGCCGAGGAACGAGGCTCCCGTCACCTGGTTGTTCTGGATGGTGTGGATCAGGAGCTGGCCGTCGGTGTCGTGCTGCCACAGCAGGTCGCTGGTGCCGTCGTGGTTGAAGTCCCCCACTCCATGGAAGCTCCAGTCGCCGCCGATCGCCCCGAGGAAGCTGGCGCCCACGACCTGATCGTTGATGATCGAGTGAACGAGCAGCAGGTGATCGGAAAAGCGCTGGGACAGGATGTCACTGGTGCCGTCGTGGTTGAAGTCGCCGACGTCGAGGAAATTCCATTCGGTGCCGACGGCGCCGACCGTGTGCGAGGTCAGCTGGCCGGCATCGATGTTGTCGATGCGGTAGGTGCCATCGTCGTGGCGCAGCAGGCGTCCCGCACTGTGGGCCGGATCGAAGTGACCGTCGCCCTGCGGCACCAGCGGCAGGGTGTGGCTGAGGTTGATCGCCACGGTGTCGGTGTCGCTGAGCGGCCCGCCGGTTCCGGTGTTACCGCCGTCGTCGGTGTGAACCGTCAGCGCGTCGTTGCCGTTGAAACTGGGGTTGCTGTGATAGACGACGTTGTTGAGCGCGCCGAGCGTGGTGTTGATCTGCGCCACCGTCCCGGTCAGCAGCACCGATCCAGTGCCGCTGCCCGTCACCGCCGCGCCGCCGGCCGACGCGACGACCAGGGTGCCATGCAACACCGACAACTGCGTTGTCAGGATGCCCGATGCGGCATCGACGTCGCTGATCGACAGGCCGGGGATCACGTGATCGGTGTTGGGCTGTGATTGCTGGGCACCCGGCACGTTGTTGACCGGAGCGTCGTCCACCGCGATGACCTGGATGGATGCGTTGGCGGTGCTCGAGAGCGCCCCGCCACCGGTGTTCCCGTTGTCGTCTATCGTGAGGCTGAGGCCGACGACGCCGGTCGGCGTGTCGGTGTTGTCGAAATAGCTGACCGTGCTGGTGCCGTCGGTATTGAGCAGCGCGTTGATCTGCGCAATCGAGCCCGAGATCGTCACTGAACCGGTGCCACTGTTGAGCACGCTGGCGCCGCTGCCGCCGGCGTCGACGTTGAGGATGCCCTCGGTGACCGACAGCGTCGCCGTCTCGGTGGCGCCGAGACTGTCGGCATCGCTCACCGACAGGCCGCTGTTCTTGAGGTCGAGCGTGGTCTGCTCGGTCGCGCTGTAGGTCGCCTGCGTGATCACCGCGTCCGGCGCGTCGTTCACCGCGGTAACGTTGATGATGGCGGTATCGCTGGCCGCGAGGGCCCCGCCGGTGCCCGTGTTACCGTTGTCGTTAATGGACAGCGTGAGCGTGGCGTTCGCACTCGGCGTGTCGGTATTGTCGTTGTAAACGACCGCGCTGGTGGCGTCAGTATTGAGCAGCGCGTTGATCTGCGCAATCGTGCCGGTGATGGTCACCGAGTTGGTGCCGCTGTTGGAGACGATCGCGCCGCTGCCGCCCGCGGTCACATTGAGGATGCCCTCGGTCACCGACAACGTCACGGTTTCACCGGCGTTACCGTCGACGTCGCTCACCGTCAGGTTGCCCTTGAGCGACAAGTCGACCTGTTCAACCGCGTTGAAGCTCGCCTGCGTGACGTCCGCCACCGGCGCGTCGTTCACGGCCACGATGTTGATCGTGCTGGTCTGCCCGTCGCTGCTGATGAGGCCGTCGCTGACGGTCCAGGAAATTGTGCGGGTCAGATTGGCGGCGTTACCGAAATTCGTCGGGTCGTCACCGGAATTGGTGAACGTCACCAGGGCCAGGGCGCTTTGATACTGGGCGAAGCTGTCGACGCCGCTCAGCGTCATGACGCCGGTCGATGAGCTGTAGCTGAAGCTGATCTTGCCGCCGTCCAGGGTGCCGCTGGTCGCACCATTGATCTCGAGGAAATCCTGGTGGCTGGCGCCCGCGAGGAACCCGGCGGTGATCGCCACAGTGGCGCCGCGTAATTCGTCGGGGGCGGTCGGGTTGTCGGGATCGCTGGCGAGCGCCGAAGCGATGAGCCCGATCGGCGCGCCGGCCGCCGACGGTGAGCCCGGCTGTTCCGTGTAGGTCGGGGTGGAGCCGAACTGGGTCAGCGACAGCGTCGGCTGGTGGTCGAGCGTGATGCCCGTGGCTTCGGCGGCCCCCCCGACGGTGCCGTTGATGGCTTGCAGCAGCGTCGGCGTGCCGCCGCTCAGGCTCCCGAGGTAGACGCCAGCCGTGCCGTTGTTCAGCGAGTTCTGGATGGTGATGAAATACTGGTTGTTGATCGGATCGACTGTGATCTCGGTGATCGGATTGTCGGGCGCATCGAGTGCGCCAGCGCTGGGCTGCGCCCACAGCGTGGTCCAAGCGCCGGTCGGATTTCCCACCAGATCGTAGGCGAAGACCCCGGCGGGCCCGCCGCTGACCGACTGCGTGGTGAAGATCAGGCGGTCGTCGGCCGTGGTCGCCGTACCCCGATTGTCGACCACGACGTCCGACAGCGTACCGTTGTCGGTCGGGAAGGCCTCGGGCGGGGTATTTCCGGTGGTGTCCTCGGGATCGAAGTTCAGCCGCGTGATCGTCGCGCCCGGCGCCAGAGTGTCGACGCGATAGATGGCGTTCTCGGTGGCCGCCGTAATGAGCGTGGGCGGCGGGTTCGGGTTGAAGACCGTCTGGAATTCGCTGTCGACGAAATAGGCCGTCCCGGACGCCAGATCGAGATCGAACTCGAAGCCGACGTTGATCAGGGCGCCGCTCAGGTCCGCGATCACCGTTGGACTCTGGTTGGCCGCGCTGGCACCGTTGGGATTGTAGGCGACGCGTTCGAATGTCTGGTCCGAGAGGAAGTAGACGAAGTGATTGTCCGAATCGATCTGGATGTCGCGAATGTCGTTGGCGTTCGAGTCGACGCCGGACGCCAGAATGGTGAAAGTCGGAGTTCCTCCCGGATTGCTGAGGATCTGCGAGATGCTGCCTTCGAGAATCTGGTAGCCACTGCCGCCGCCGCTGTCGACGATGAACACCTTGTCGTGCACGGTGTCGAACTTGATTTCGCCAGGGTGCGCGGTTGATTGCGGGAAGTTGTTGTTGGCGAAGAAGGTCGCCAGGCTGGAGGCCGTGGTGCCATTGACGTCGAAGCGGCTGAGGCTGCCGCCGGCGCCGCCGGTGTTGCTGGTCCAGATCTGGATGTCGGGCGGCAACAGCGGCCCACTTTCGGCGGCCTGGCGCACCGTATCGCTGCCGATCCATTCGGCGGCACTGCTGATCTTCGGCAACAGGGTCGCTTCGATTCCGGTTGTGGGTCCGCCGAAATAGGCATTGTCCTGGGCGATGCCGACCGCGGTCGTGCCCACGGTCAATCCCGTCCCGGCCAGAGAGCCGTTGAACGTCGTGTTCCCGTCCGCGAACTCGATCGCGTAGAGGAAGGTTGCGGGGCTGTTCACCGCGCCCTGGTAGGCGAAGATCGTGTCACCCGCAGTGTCGAGATTGAACGAGCCCGAGAATTGCGGGCTGCTGGATGCGATGACGGCTCCGGCGGCGATGTCAGCTGCGGCTGTGAAGGTGATCGTGCTGTCGACGCCGGACACCGCAAATGCGGTACCGTTCCAGCTCTGGTCGGTGAACCTGATCACCGTTCCGGCGCCGATCGGCTTCAGTGCGACGAAGGAGAAGGTATCCGGATCGTCCGAGTTGTAGCCGATGATGGCAATATCGCCGGCCGACAGCGTCGTTGCAACCATGACAGTCTCCCCTTGCCGGACGTTTCATCGCCCGACGTTTGTGTTCAGTCCTCGTGTCTCGACGGCTCTGAGTGGCAATAGGCTCGTGGGCCAAGCCACTTCATGCGTAGCTCCCCGGCCGGGCGCGCGTGCACCCGACACCCACCTGTCGGCCCCCTTTTTTCGGTATTGTCGTGCCGCCCGGAACGGCACCAATTCGACCCCACCCGGGTGCGACGATAACAGCCGCGTCCGTCACGAACAAGACAAAGTTGACAAGGGTCAATTGCTTCGTAACTCGCGTTCGCTCCCACAGGCGCGACGCAAAGCGTAGCGAAAGCGTCGCGGCGGCCGCTGTGAACGACTTCGCGCGTGGCAATAGTTTTCCGCTATCCGGGCCGGCCGAGTTAACCCATGCAGCCGGCTTGCAGCCGTGATCGCAGCCCCGGACGAGTGTGCGCGATCGCTGCTGCCCGCCGAACAGGAGCAATTCTTCAGCAGGTCGCCATGGAGGCCTGATTCAACCCGTCGACGATGAGCCGACGCCATGCCGCGCCGTTGCATGTGTCGCCGTCCGGAATGGATCGGCTGCCGCCAAACCATGCATTGTTCAAATTGGAGCTCGCCCAGTCGATGCCCATCGCCTTGCCGTCGGCGAGCTGGTCGACATTGGTAAACAGCCCAAGCCGGGCCTCCAGCGCGCTGAACGGCACATCGGCGGCAAAGCCGATGAACATGCTTGTCGGCGCCTGCAGCAGGACGCTGCAGAAATATTCGTCGGCCGGAATACTCCCGGCCGGGACCGGCGCGCTCGCCTTGTACGCGAAAGGACCCGTCGGGACGACGGCGTCCCAGGTCTTGCCGGCGCCGAGCGCGGCGCCTTTCTTCTTGAGCCATGGGAACAGGAACAGATTGCCCGCCTGGTAGCTTCCGACCTTGCTGCGCACGAACGTCATGCTCACGGCGCCGGCCAGGCCGAGATACGCATCATTCTTCCGGAACACCTGGAAATTCCGCTGCGAGGCGCAGTCGACGGTGAGCCGACTCGGCAGGAAGCCTGGCAGCGGACCGGTGACGCATTGCGCGGCCGCCAGCGCAGCCGGCGCTCCGGCAAGCGTGAGAGCACCGACCGAACCGCCGATAAACGTTCGTCTGCTGACATCGGTCATGACGGAATTCTCCCCAGGCCCAGCGAGTCGACACGAGCATGCATGCTACGCAGGAAAACGCGCGCCATCAAACAACTTTCAATGGCGGTGTCGAAACAACATTCAATATCGCTATTCAATATCGCTATCGTCTGCGCATGCTTGATGACATAGTGATTGTACACCGTGCGCGCGTGCTGTAAGGTTCGCACCTGCAACGGCATTAAAATTAATACGAACTGTTGCCGGGGGGCGTGATCATGGCACAGCCGTACGTCGGTGAGATCCGGATATTTGCCGGCAATTTCGCGCCGGCCGGATGGATGTTTTGCGACGGACAATTATTGCCCATCTCGGAGAACGAGACGCTGTTCAACCTGATAGGCACGACCTATGGCGGCGACGGCCAGTCGACCTTCGCGTTGCCCGATCTGCGCAGCCGGGTGCCGATCCATTTTGGAAACGGCTTCGTCCTGGCGGAAACCGGCGGCGTGGAGGAGGTCACGCTGACGGTGAACCAGATCCCGGCCCACAGCCATCCACTGCTCGCCACCAACGGCGGCCAGCAACTCCACCCGGCAAACAACACGACGCTGGCGGCGTCGACGAGCACCCAGGCCCTCACCGCGATCTATGGGAATGGTCCGAACAATACGACGCTTGTTCCATCATCCATTACGACGACGGGCGGCAGCCAGCCCCATAGCAACATCCAGCCGACGCTGGCCCTCAACTTCATCATTTCGCTCTTCGGCATCTTCCCGTCCCCGGGTTGATCCTCCGCCGCGCGCGCGTGGAGCGAATTCGTTTCGGAGCATCCAATGGCAGACCCCTTCGTTGCCGAAATACGCATCTTCCCGTTCAATTTCGCTCCCAAGGGCTGGGCCTTCTGCGACGGGCAGATCCTGCCCCTGTCGCAGAACACGGCGCTGTTCTCGCTGCTCGGCACGACCTACGGGGGCGACGGCAAGAGCACCTTCGCGCTGCCCAATCTGCAAGGTAACGCGCCGCTCCATCAAGGACAGGGTCCCGGCCTTCAGCTGTGGGACCTCGGCGAGATCCAAGGATCGGATACGGTCAGCCTGCTGGAGTCGGAAATTCCCGCGCACGCGCACGCGCTCCAGGCGCAGACGCAGAACGCCACCAATAACAGCCCGGCGGGAGGACTGCTGGCGGCTGGTCACTACGGCGGCGCGCAGGGTGGAGCGGTCAACTACTATGCCACGACGAGCAACCCGGCAACTCTGCTCAGCCCGACGGCGATCGCGCCGGCCGGGGGCGATCAGCCGCACAACAACCTGATGCCTTACCTGACGCTCAATTTTTGCATCGCGCTGCAGGGCGTGTTCCCGCCCCGCACTTGAAGCAAGATCTTCCGGCAGGCGCCGGCGCACGAACCGAAGGAGTCGACGGTCATGGCGGAACCATTCCTCTCCGAGATCCGCATCATGTCGTTCGGTTTTGCCCCCCAGGGCTGGGCGCTGTGCAACGGGCAGCTCCTGCCCATCAATCAGAACCAGGCACTGTTCTCGCTGCTGGGCACCACCTACGGCGGCGATGGGCGTGTCACTTTTGCACTGCCGAACCTTCAGGGCCGGGTGCCGATCCATATGGGAAGCGGCCACACCCTCGGCGAAGTTGGCGGCGAGCAGGCGCATACCTTGTCGATCTCTGAACTTACGACCCACGCCCACATCCCGAAGGCCCAGGATGCCGCAGCCGATCTGGGCGGTGGCCAGACGCCCGGGCCAACCAAGGCTCTCGCACAAGGCATTGCCGCGGCGGTCGGAACCCCGGCCGTCAATATCTACGGAACCGATCCCGGCCTGGTGGCGATGTCCCCAGCCTCGATCGGCAATGTCGGCGGCAGCCAGCCCCACCTGAACATGCAGCCCTTCCTGGCGCTCAACTTCTGCATCGCGCTGCAGGGCATTTTCCCGTCACAGGTCTGAGGCAACGCGCGCCTTTAGTTGAACGCCGCCTGGTAGTTCTGGCGGTCGCGCACCGGCGTGTGGATCGGGATGACGTAGAGCTCGAACGCCGGGCCGTCCTCGACCTCGAGCGTGTACAGGCCCTCGCGCAGCACGTTCCCGGGCGGCCCGCGGAAGATCAGGTTGAACGGCTGACGCAAGCCCTCGCTGATCTCCCATTCCTCCATGCGCCGCTGCTCCACGCGCTCGAGCGTGAGTGCGTGCTCGCTTCCTTTGACCCGGAAGGTCTTGTTCACATGGGCGAGGAAGTGTTCGGGTGTGAGCGGCTCGTTCATGTCGATCGTGTGGCCGGGCATCGGCGCCCGGGCAGATTCGCCAGCGCGGCGAATGTGACGCGGATCGATCGCTCATGTAAACTGTTTCCATGACGATCGACATCGGCGAATGCGCGGCGGACCCGGGCCGGCACGAGACCATGCAAATCCCGTCGCCGGCCGGGATGCTGGTCCTGCGCGCGGAGCGGAAGGCGGACCAGGACTTTCGTTTCCAGTTGTTTTGCGATTCCCGGCTGCCCGAGTGGTACGCGGTCGCGCTCGATCCCGCCGCGCGGGAGCAGCTCATGCGCCACCAGTTCCAGGCGCAGACGATGACCTATCGCCAGCGCTTTCCGCGCGCCCGCTTCGACATCATCGAGCTTGACGCCGAGCGTATCGGCCGCATCGTGGTCAATCGTCCCGGCACCATGGTGCACATCGTCGATCATGCGATCGTGCCTGCCTTGCGCAACCGCGGGATCGGCACGGCCATCATGCGGGCCCTGATGGACGAAGCGCAGCAGGCGCACGTGCCGGTGCGGCTCAAGGTTGCGTCCAGCAACGATCCTTCGATGAAACTCTATCTGCGCCTCGGCTTCATGCCGATCGAAACCGTGCCGGCCTATATCGAAATGGAATGGCCGCCGCCGGTCGGCATGCCTTAGGCGCCGAGGCCAAGATGCCAGCGATGATATCGGACAGCATGCAGCACGAGGCTCGCGCCGGCAGCCGGGCCAGGAATGTCCTGTTCGCCCTCATCTCGATCGCGTTGAGCATTTTCTTGTGCCTGCTCACCGCCGAGGTGGTGCTGCGCTTCCTGCCCGTGGCCACCGGCCTGTGGGCGGTGCCGGTGAACGCGGCGCAGCCGATCTTTCGCTTCAGCCCCAACCGCGAGTTCCTGTTCTCGCGAGACTGGAATTTTTCGCTGGTCAACCGCGGACGCATCAACAACGACGGCTTCATCAACGACGAGGACTATGTCGAGAACGATCCGCGGCCGCTGCTGGCCGTCGTTGGCGATTCCTACGTTGAAGCCGCCATGGTCCCCAACCAGCAGACCTTCTATCGCCGCCTGGGCGACCAGATCAAAGCCAAGGGGCGTATCTACAGCTTCGGCGCCTCCGGCGCGCCGTTGAGCCAATATCTGGTCTGGGCGCAGTACGCCGCGCAGAAATACCGCGCCGCCGGCATTGCCATCGTGGTGGTCGGCAATGACTTCGACGAAAGCCTGTGGGCTTACAACACCCGCCCTGGCCTGCATGTCTATGTGCAAGGCGGAGACGGCCGCCTTCAGCTCCGGCGCACGGACTACGCGCCCTCCCCGTTCCGCTTCCTGGTACGCCACTCGGCGCTGGGGCGTTATCTCGTCTTTCACCTCCATGCGCTCGATCTTGCCCGCGATGCCGCGGCGCGCTGGGGCCTCGTCTCCTCGGCCCGCGCCGAGATGCCGCAATATGTCGGCAACACCGCCGCCGCCGCGTCGCCCGAACGCGTGCGCGACTCCTATGCGGCGATCGCGGCGTTCTTCGACGATCTCGGCAAGATGGTCGCGCTGCCGCCCGATCGCATCGCGTTCCTGGTGGACGGCGCGCGGTATGAGTCCGCGGTGGCCATCACGGAGCGCAGCTATTTCGGGCTGATGCGCGCGCACTTCATGGCCGAGGCGTCCCGCCGCGGCTATGAGGTGGTCGACCTGCAGCCGCGCTTCGTCGAACGCAGCCGCGACGGCAAGACCAGGTACGAGTATCTCACCGATGGCCATTGGAATCCGGCCGGCCACGCGGTCGTGGCCGAGGCGCTCGGCGCATCGCAGCTGTTCGCCAAGGTCTTCGGCGGCAGGTGATCTGCCGCCCGCTCCTGCCCGCCGGCGGCTTGCCCTCACCGGCATCGTGGGCTAATCGACGCTGCCGTGGGAGACGCCTCCAGCACCATGACGATCGATCAAGCCTGGCGCGGTCGCCGGGCCGATCTGTTCGCGGCCGCGATCGTGAGCGCGGTCGCCATCGCCATCGCGGTTGCCATGTTCGTGGCGTATTACCGGCATCCCGAAGAGCTCTGGCGCAACCTGTGGCACGACCGGTCCGCCCACTATGGTTTCGGGCTCGATGTCGCCATTGCCTTGCGCACATTGAATCCGATCGAATCCCTCGCGGCGCTGGAAGCGGTCCGGCTGTGGGCGCCGCTGCATCCTGCCCTGTTGAGCGTGGTCCTGGCGATCGGCGGGCTCGATTACCGGCTCGCCGTCGTGCCCAGCCTTGCCGGCTGGGTCATGACGGTCGTGCTGGCCTGGCTGATCGCGCGCCGCCTGTTCGCCGACCGGCTGCAGGGCATCGTGGCCGGCACCGTCGCCGCCCTGTTCGTCATGGCGAGCCCGCTGTTTCGCGCGCTGGCATCGGACGTCATGCTGGAAACCCTTGGCGCCGCACTCACCGCGCTGGTGATCTGGCTGTATCTGCGCGCCGTCGAAGCGCCGCACGACGAGGCGCGCTGGCGCGCCGTGGCGCTCGCCCTGACGCTGCTGTTCCTCGAGAAGCAGAATTACTGGCTGCTCACCGCCGCCGCCTTCGCCCTCGCGGTCATCAGCGAGGCCCCGCGCGCCTGGTTCGCAGGCGTGCGACAGTTCATCGTTGCCACCGGCGTCCTGGATGTTCTCCGCAACTGCTACCGGGACCCGCTGCTCATTGCTCTTGCCGTGGTGTGCGCGGCGATCGTTGCCATTCTGCTGAAAGGCCCTGCCACCATCCAGGTGTTGGGCCGCCAGGTCTCGCTCTATCCACCCGGGAACCTGATCACGGTGGCGTGGGCCCTGCTGTTCGCCCGCATCATCGTGTTCCGTTACCAGCATCGGGCCGCGTTCGACGAACAGCTCGGGCCGATGGGCCGGGCCATCTTCTACTGGCACGTCATCCCCATCGGATGCTTTCTGCTGCTGCCGCAACGGCTGCAGTTCTTCCTGTTCTTCGTGAGCCCCGCCAATTCGCTGGAAACGCAAAGCTTCGGTCCCTCGTCGGGGGTGCGGTTCTATGGCCAGGCGTTGATCGAGGAATTTCACGCCGCCGACTGGAGCGCCGGCCTTGCCGTCGCTCTGGCGCTGCTGGCGTTCACGCAGATGCGCCGCCTCGCGCCGGGCGCCCGCATGGTGCTGATCCTGCTCCTGCTGTCGGCGGCCGCGGTGGTCATCCATCCCAATACGGAGGGGCGCTATCTCGCGTCCTGGATTTTCACGCTGTGGATTTTCTCCGGTGCCGGCGCCGCCATCCTGGTGCAATGGCTGACGGCACGCCTGTCGACAACACCGCGTGCGCTCGTGGCCGCCGGCCTGGTGTGCATCCTGGTCGTCCTGCACGTGCCCGCCAGCCAATCCCGGCCGGCCATGCTCCTGGTTGGCACGGCGGCAGGGCCGGCCAGCGATCTCGACCTGGCGGCCACCTATCTTCCCGCCATTGCGGGGTTGCGCCATGTAGGCTTCGTGTTGAGCTTCGCGCACAATCCGTTCATTCCATGGTCGGTGCGCCAGCAGTGCCGATGCCGTGCCGTCATCGACATGCCGAACCCGAAACTGCCCGCGACCAGGGACCAGGTCCGCCAGGCCGTCGTGGACTGGGCGAGCGTCACGCCGGTGCAGCGCGTCGTCGTCATCGACACGCTTGGCCGCAACAACCAGCCCAACCGCGGCTGGGACGAGGAGCAGGCCCGCGGCATGATGGACGGCATGGCCGCCCAGGGCCGCTTCGAACGGATTCAGACGATTTCGCTTCCGACCTACCCGGCCGAGATCACGATCTGGGCGCCGCGTGCCGCGACCTCTTCACGATAGAGCGCCGGGCGCCGCCTCGCATCCGGCGCGCCGCCCCCGGCTCCTGTTTCTGGTGACGGAGGATTGGTACTTCTGGGCTCACCGCCTGCCGCTGGCCCGTGCGGCACGCGACGCCGGCTACGAGGTAGCGATCGCGACGCGGGTCGGACACTTGAGCGAGCAGATCAAGGCCGAGAATTTCCGGCTCGAGCCCCTGCGCTGGGTCCGCGGCAGCATCAACCCGTTCCGCCTCGCTGCCGACCTGTGGACGCTCGTGCGCCTGTATCGCCGGCTGCGGCCCGACATCATTCATCACGTCTCGCTCAAGCCCATCGTGCTCGGCACGGCCGCGGCGCGTTTCGTGCCGGGCACCGTCGTCCTCAACGCGCTGACCGGGCGCGGCTACATTTTCACCGCGCGTGCCGTGCGCGCCCGCATGCTCGCGCCGCTCGTGTCGCTGCTGCTGCGCTGGCTGCTGCGGCGGCCCGACACTTTCGTGCTGCTGGAAAACGAGGATGATCGCCGTTTCGTCATCGACACGATCGGCGTCGCCAACGAGCGGACTGCGGTCAATCGGGGCTCGGGCATCGACATGAACCATTTTGCCGTGCTGCCGATGCCACAGGCCGAGCCGGTCACGATCGGCTGCGCCGCCCGCATGCTCGGCATCAAGGGCATCGCCGACCTCGTGGCGGCGAGCCGCATCCTGCACACGCGCAATGTTCCGCACCGGCTGCTCCTTGCCGGCGCCACCGACGCGGAGAGCCCCGATGCCATTCCGGAGCAGATGCTGCGCGACTGGGCGCGGCTCGACGGCGTGACATGGCTCGGCCAGATCGACGACGTGCGCTCGCTGTGGCGGCAATGCCATGTCGCGGCGCTGGCCTCGCTCGGCGGCGAAGGCGTCCCGCTGTCGCTGGTCGAAGCCGCCGCCTGCGGCCGGCCGCTGGTGGCCACCGACGTGCCCGGCTCGCGCGACATCGCGCGCCATGAGGTTAATGCCCTGCTGGCGCCGCCGGGGGCGCCGCAGCTGCTGGCGGATGCGCTGCAGTGCTTGATCCAGGATCGCGCGCTGTGCACCACCTTCGCGGCTGCCAGCCGCCGGATCGCCGAATCAACGTTTTCGGCCGACCAGGTTTTGGCCGCCACGCTCGCGCTCTACGATGGGCTGCTACGCCGCTCCTCTGCATCAGCTTCGGCAACATAGGCCGTGCCCGACGTGTCACCCGTTTTCCTGCCAGTTACCGCCGTGGCGGCGGCGCTCCTCGCCTATGGCGGCATTGCCGGCATCATCGGCTGGCTGCGCCAGCGGGCGCTGGCCAAGCCGAACGACCGGTCGAGCCATACGGTCCCGACCCCGCAGGGGGGTGGCATCGTGGTGGTGCCGGCCGCCGTGGCGGTTGCGGCCGTGGCGTTCGGCGTGAGTGGCGGCGCTCTGCCGGCCGGCGTGCCTTATGCGGCGGTCGTCGCCGCGGCGGCGCTGGCGCTGATGGTGCTGGGCTTCATCGACGACATGCGCGGATTGAGCGTGCAGGTGCGGCTGGTCGGGCAGATCGCGGCCGTGACCGCCGCCGTCCTGCTGATGCCCGCCGACCTGCGGGTCTTGCCGGACATTTTTCCGCTGGCGGTCGAGCGCGTCGGCCTGATCGCCGCCGCGCTGTGGTTTGTCAACCTGTTCAACTTCATGGATGGGATCGACCTGATTAGCGCGGTCGAGACGGTGGCGATCACACTGGGCATCGCCATCCTGGCTGCGTTCGCCACGATCCCGGCCGCCTACGGCACTATCGCGGCCGCCATGATGGGCGCCATGGTCGGGTTTGCTCTATGGAACGCGCCGCCCGCGCGCCTGTTCCTCGGCGATGCCGGCAGCATCCCGATCGGCTTCCTGCTGGCGATCCTGCTGATCCATATCGCCGCTGCCGATGCGCTTGCCGCCGCCGTCATCCTCCCGCTGTATTACCTCGCCGACGCGACACTCACGCTGGTGCGGCGGTTCCTGCGCGGCGAGCGCGTGTGGGAGGCGCACCGCTCGCACTTCTATCAGCAGGCGACGCGCAACGGTTTCACCGTGGTGGAGACCGTGGGCCGAATCGCGGTGCTCGATGCCGTACTTATCGCGCTGGCCGTGGGCGCGGCCATGCACGGGCGCGTCTGGGCCGGCATCGCTCTCGCGATCGCCGCGGCGGCGGTTGGCTGGACGCTGCGCACGTTTTCCCGCCGCAGGCGCGCCGGGCCTTGAGCGACATCCGGGATGCCGCCGCCGCCGGCCGGCCACAGCCTGCGCCCGGGCTCAAGACGGCAACGATCGGCAGATCAGCGCAAGGGCAATGGCTGAGCCATGGGCTGCGGTGTGCCGCGCCTGAGGGTCACAGTCCATCCGCACTCGGAAGTCTGAAAGGTCCCTTCGAAGCTGTCGCCGGTGAATTTCCCGGTGAGATACTGGAAACCTATCGTGGCTCCAAGCGTGCCGTCCGGCCGAACGGTGCCAAAAATGCTTCGCGACTCGAGCTCGAACTTCGCTTGCCCAGCCGCCTCGTTGTTGCGGATGGTCAGCGTCACATTGGCAGCGTTGCATCGACCATCTCTGGCTACCCTCGCTGAACCGCTCCACTCGCCGTCATAAGGACCGGCGGCATCGGCATGGCCAAAATTTGCCAACAACAGGACGCCGGCGGTTGCCGTCACCAGGAGCACTATCGAACGCTTGTTGAACGGCCACATCGTCGTCAACGCCAGCCGCCGCGCGCCATGATGGCGGCGAATAGCAGGATAATGACGATGCCTGCCAATTCGCCGTGGATGATCGAGCGGACGAGCCTCATTCTCTTTGCCTCCACGACCGGCACCTGTCCCGCCTTCACCGCCTTGCGCCACGACAGGAATTCAAGCGTCGGCACAATCGACAGGAGCGCGAGGATGATGAAGACAGCAAACTTTGTCAGAAAAGCATGGC
>DATFWC010000768.1:0-6410 GCA_035259885.1 Xanthobacteraceae bacterium | reverse complement strand
CCATCGGCATCGCCTGGCTGGTGATCGTTGCGGCGGAAATGCTCGTCGGCGGCACCGGCATCGGCTACTTCGTGTGGAACGAGTGGAACAATCTGTCGATCACCAACGTGATTACGGCCATCCTGGTGATCGGCCTGGTCGGCATGGTGCTGGACCAGATCCTCGCCCGCCTCACGCGGCTCGTCACCTTTCCGGAGTGAGGTGTGCGATGCGAAAAGATACGTTCGCCGCACCGGCTTCACAGCTTGTCGTCCCCGCGAAAGCGGGGACCCATATCCGCCGGCCGAGGAGATCCGAACACGGCCCTGCCACACGCCACGTTCAGTGCTCATGGGTTCCCGCTTGCGCGGGAACGACGCCGAGGCTGTAGCGGTCCATGTCCGACAAATTCATCTCCATTGAGGGCATCGCCAAGAAATTTGCCGCGCCGGGCGGGGGCACCGCCACCGTGTTCGCCGACCTGTGGCTGGCCATGCGGCGCGGCGAGTTTGTCTGCGTCATCGGCCATTCCGGCTGCGGCAAGACCACCGTCCTCAACATCCTGGCCGGACTCGACGTGCCGTCGGCCGGTGCCGTCATCGTCGACGGCCAGGCGATCGAGGGGCCGAGCCTCGACCGCGCCGTGATCTTCCAGAGCCATGCGCTGCTGCCGTGGCGCACCGTGCTGGGCAACGTCGCCTATGCGGTGGCGTCCAAGTGGCGTCACTGGCACGCGCCGCAGATCCGTGCGCACGCGGAAGGGTTCATCGACCTGGTCGGGCTCGCCGGCGCCGCCGAGAAGCGGCCGGCCGAGCTCTCCGGAGGCATGAAGCAGCGTGTCGGCATTGCCCGCGCGCTCTCCATCGAGCCGAAGATCATGCTGATGGACGAGCCGTTCTCGGCGCTCGACGCGCTCACCCGCGGCACCCTGCAGGACGAGGTGCGCCGCATCTGCCTCACCACCGGCCAGACCGTGTTCATGATCACCCATGACGTCGATGAGGCGATCTATCTCGCCGACCGTATCGTGCTGATGACCAATGGCCCCGACGCCGTGCTCGCCGAGATCGTCGAGAATCCGCTGCCCAAGGAGCGCAAGCGCCACGACATCCACCGCCATCCGCTGTACTACCCGACGCGTAACCACATCATCGATTTCCTCGTCAGCCGCAGCCGCACGTTCCTGGCCGAGGTGGGAAGGCAGCTCGACCCGCGCCACGTGCCCGTGGTGCGCCCGCGCCCGCGCGAGGGAGGACAGGCGGCCGCCGGCTCTGCGGCACTGCGTCCCCATCACCACGGCACCATCCAGATGTCGTGAGCATGTTCTGCAAGGGCTTGCATCCGCTCGGCCGTCATCCCGGGCGAGCTGCGACAGCGGCGAGACCCCGGACCCAAGTACCCCGGCGTCCGAAAAGAGCAGAAGCTGGGATACATGGATCCCGGCCCTCGCGCCGGGCGGCGCCCGGCCGGGATGACACCCGGAGGATCTGTCGGCAAAATCGAATCTAACGAACAGGAGACCCAGAGATGAATCGCGCCGCTCTCACCGAAAAGATTCTCGACATCAAGCGCCAGAAGGGCTGGAGCTGGAAGCATATCTGCCAGGAGATCGGCGGCTATTCGCCGGTGCTGCTGGTGGGCGCACTGCTTGGCCAGATGAAGCTGACCAAGCCGCAGGCCGCCAAGGCGGGCGAGCTGTTCGGCCTGAGCGCGGCCGAGACCGCGCTGCTCAACGAGGTGCCGATGCGCGGCGCCGGCGTGCCAATGCCGCCGACCGATCCGCTCATCTATCGCTTCTACGAGCTGGTGATGGTCAACGGCCCGGCGTGGAAGGCTCTGATCGAGGAGGAGTTCGGCGACGGCATCATGTCGGCGATCGATTTCGACATGCAGATCGAGCGCCTGCCCAACCCCAAGGGCGACCGCGTCAAGGTCACCATGTCGGGAAAATTCCTGCCCTATAAATACTACGGGAATTCCGGCAACGTCCCCGAATACGGCTACCGGGAGGAGTAGCGAAACTGTCGGCGTAACTTCGCGCGCGTATGACAGTACGATGTCGTTCATGCGACATGCACAGGATGATTTTTGCGTGCGAATGTTTCGCCGGACACTCGCGTCACATCAGCGTCAGGCAATCCGGATAGTGCAGCCCCTTATTGTGACCGATCGCGCACGTTGTGCGCAGCGAAAAGGGGGCAGTCGTGCCGAATCCGAACAAACCATTGCTGACGTTCCTGGCCACAATGCTGCTGGCGGTGCCGCTGTGCGCGATCGGCCTTGCCGCGCCCGTGTTCGCCGATCAGGACGATGACGATGACCACGACGGTCCGCCGCGGCACGCGTCCCGGTCGCCGAAAGTCGTGTTGATCTCGCTTGACGGCGCCAAGCCCGACCTCATTCAGAAATTCATCGATGACGGCGTCTTGCCCCGCGATGGCGGCCTCGCCGAGATCAGCCGCGGCGTCGTGGCACGGCAGAATGTGACTGCCCAGCCATCGCTCACGGCCGTGGCGCACATTGCCATCGCCACCGGCTCCACCGCCGTGCACAATGACATTCCGTCCAACACGTTCCAGGCGATCGTCGGGTCGATCACCTCCTCGATCAGCGGATTTGCCGCGCCGATCGGCGGCTATCAGATCACTCCGCTCGCGCCCTCGCCGAATCCGACCGCCGAGCCGTTGTGGGTGCGGCTGCGCCAGCAGGGCAGGACCGTGGTCGCGGCGACCTGGCCGGGTGCCGACGGCGCCGACATCCGCATCAACAACGTCGTGGTGCAGCCGGCTCAGCCGATCCGCGTCACCGACTACACGGTGCCGTTCGGCGCCTTCGGCGGGCTGGGTGCGGTGGGATTCACCCTGACTGCGGCCAATTTCGCTCCCGACACGGGAGTGACCGCGCAGCTCCAGGCGGCCGGACATTTTTCGCTCAGCCCGGTGCTGGCGACGCCCGCGCCGGTAGAAACGTTCTCCTGCTCATCCGCCGCCACCGCGACCTGCACCACGGCGGCGACGCTCGATCTGAAGTTCACCATCCGTGTCGCTGCGCTCGACACCACCAATGACGGCGTCGTCAACTACGACACGCTGGTGTTCTTCGACGCCGCGCAGGGCATCCAGCCCGGACCGTTCCAGGCTCCGTCGACCGGGCCGGCCTATGTGAAGCTGGGCGGGCGCTCGGCGCCGTTCTTCTTCGAGGGCACCGGCAACAAGATCGGCGCGGCCTATTTCGTGTCGGCGCTGGCCCCGGATCTGTCCACGGTCCGCTTCGCGCGCTACGGCGCGAACTTCATTCCGCGCAACGCGCCGGTTCTCGCCGATGTCGACGACATCAACAACAATATCGGCTTCTGGCGGCCGCAGGCCGACTTCCGCATCCCGGAACGCCTGAGCCCCGGCTTCACCAATTTCCCCGATCTCGAGCTCGAGGCGATGTATGAGGATCAGGTCAAGACATTCGTGCGCTATCAGACGCGTATCGCCGAACGGGCCATCGAAACGCATCCCGGCGCCGATCTGGTGATGATCTATATCGAGCAGCCGGACGGCTCCGAGCACCAGTTCCTGTTGACCGACCGCCGCCAGGCGACCAATCCGCGCGATCCCAATTCCATCTTCGACAATCAGGATCCCGCCAAGATCGCGCGTTACGACTCCTACCTCAAGGTTGCCTATCAGGTCGCCGACCGGGCGGTGACGCGGATCGCCGACACGGCGGGCCCGGGGAGCAACATCATCGTCGTCTCCGACCACGGATTTGCGCCGTTCCACACTGCCGTCAGCCTGACCAACATCCTGCGCAACGCCGGGATCGACGTGAGCAAGCTCGCCCTCCGCACGTCGGGGCCGGCGGCCAACATCTACGTCAATCTGCAGAACCGCGAGTCAGGCGGGACGGTGGATCCGGCCACTTACAACACCCTCGTGACGCAGATTGCAGCCGCCCTCAAGAATGCCACCGATCCCAACCCGCGCTTCAACTTCTCCCTCGACCACGCGCGCATCTTCAACAATGTCCAAGCGCGGCCGCTCAATTGCGAAGAAGGGACCGGCCTGTGCACCAGCCGCGACATAGGACAGGATTTCGGCGATGTCTTCGCGCAGATGGACGAGGGCTACAATTTCGACGGCATTCAAAGTCCCGGCGTGGCCCGCCTGGGCGATGCGCCGTTCGACCCCGCCACGACTGTGCTCTCGGTGCCGAATTTCTACGGCGCCCACGGCCACGATTCCGACCTCAGGTCGATGAGCGCGACGTTTCTCGCGGCCGGCCCCAACATCCGCCAGCACAAGACGATCAACCGCGTGCGCAACATCGACGTGGCGCCGACCATCATGCACCTTCTCGGGGTGCGGCCGGCCCGCACCGTCGACGGCCGCGTGCTCGAGGAGATTCTGCGCTGAATGCCGTCTCCGCAGGGTGGGCACGGCGCGCGAACTCGGCGTTTGCCTGGTAGACAAAATCGCCACCGCGCCGTTGCCCACATCAGCGTCACAAGGGGCGAATTTGCCCACCCGACAGCGCGCGCGTCCGCTCAGCCCTTGACCTCGGTGTCCGGCCGGTCGCGGCCTGAGGAGCGTTCCTCGTGCCAGCGGCCTTTCTCGTCCTCGTACTCGATGTCCGTGGTCTGTCCCGGCGCGAGCTGCTCCCGCGCCGCCTCTTCGGCGGCGCGCCGCGCCGCGTCGTGCGTCGGGAAGGGCTCGGAGAACACGTCGCCGACCCGATACGCCCATCCACCGTCGTGCTCCACGATCTCGTAGGTGACTTTGCTCATGTGCCGCTCCTCGCGCTGTGCGGTGTTGGCTCGGCCGGGTGCGCGCCATGGCGAACGCGCGGCGGATGCCTTCATTTGCGCATGAACGCCGTCTAGACCCTTGCCGGCTTCCACGCGCGTCTCACGTATTCGCTGGCGGCGCGCTGTCAAGGAGGAGATACCAATGACCAAATATGCGCTCTACGTCCCGCTGCAGGCCAAGCCTGGAAAGGAGAAGGAGGTCGCAGAGTTCCTGCGTTCCGCCGTTCCTCTGGTGGACGCCGAACCCGGCACGGTCTCGTGGTTTGCCATTCAGGAAGGACCATCCCGTTTCGCCATCTTCGACACGTTCGACGACGAGGCCTCCCGCGACGCGCATCTCAACGGCAAGGTGGCGGCCGCCTTGATGCAGAAAGCCAAGGCCGGCGACCTGTTCGCCACGGCGCCCGAGATCCACAAGCTGGACATCCTGGCCGACAAGCTGCCGAAGTAACCGCGCGCATGATGGCGTGGTTTTCGTCGACGTTGGGCCGCCGCCGTCGCTTTTGGTGGCGCCGGCACCGCCGGCTGCCTCATCGTTGCTGGGGACGCCGTGGGGTGGATTTCCCGCCGGCGCGCGGCGCTTCGCCGGCTGCCAGGAGATGGGCCGTGAGCTCGGCGGCCGATGTCTGGCTGGCGGTGTAGTGCTGCCGCAGGAAATAAAACAGCAAGATGCGGTTCCTCCCCTTCGCCAGTCCGCGCGGCGTGCGATGGCAGGCCGCACAGTTGGTGGCGAACAGGCGCTGCCCGGATTTTCCGGCATCGAGGTCCTGGGCGCGCACCGGCCCGGCATCCAGCATCAACATGCCGGCCAGGACAGACGCCATACGCCGAAACGTCCACATGCGTTCAGGCCGTCGGAAAACGCCCCCGGGATCGCGGATGCAGCATCGCGCTTGCGGAGCTAGCCGGCAGGATTGTGGTTGAAATAGGTCGCCACACGCCGGGACTCGCGCGCCGCCGCCAAGGCCGGACCTGGGATCGGCCGCTGCCGCCGCCCGGCGCGCCGCCAGGTCGCCCAAAGAAGAAGCGCCCGCCGGTTGCGGCGGGCGCCCAGGGCAGACGGTTGGGGGGAACTGACCTACGAACCGTCCGCTTGGATCGAAGCCCCGGCCTCCGTGCCGATTTCCGCGCGACGCTGGCCCTTTGATAACCGGATGCTATCGTAAAGATATATTATCATAAAATACAACTGAAAGTCAATACCTGTGGTAGATTGGCCAAAGCTATGCGCGCCGGGCGAGCCGGCAATTCTCGTGCGGGCAACAGAGGGAGTTTCGTCGGCGGGGCGATTGTCCGGCGTTATGCCTTGAGCGCCATAGCCTGCACAATCAGTTTCCCGGCGCCTGGCGCTTGAGCATTCTTGCTGTGATCGCGCGATGCCCGCGCGTGTGCTTGCGCGCCGCTTTGCGCTTCTGGCTCTTCGTCCGTTCTTGCTTGGGCTCGACCTGCTCCGGTTCCGGCGCGTGCTGCTCCATCATCAGCGCTTCCGGCGGCCCCGGGCGCGTGCCGCAGGCGCTGTTGACCGCGCGCACGGCCGGCGGCCCGTACACCGCGTAGAAGAACGACTCGATGTCGCGCTGACAGATGTAGGC
The DNA here is from genome assembly GCA_035259885.1 of Xanthobacteraceae bacterium. Lineage (GTDB taxonomy): Bacteria > Pseudomonadota > Alphaproteobacteria > Rhizobiales > Xanthobacteraceae > DATFWC01. Next base: position 41 of record DATFWC010000768.1, on the reverse strand, counting down.
GGCGAGCGCGTCGTAGCGCGTGCACCCGATGGTGCAGGAAC
>DATFWC010000767.1:0-2275 GCA_035259885.1 Xanthobacteraceae bacterium | reverse complement strand
GTCGTCGGGACTCATGGCGACATCTGGCATGAACGCCGGGCCATGGCATTCCTACCGTCGCCAGACCTCGGACGTACGCTTCCGCTGCAATGGCGGTCGTGCACGGCGACCAGCCCGGATGTGATCTAGGTCACAAGCCATAAAGTATCTCGGCCCTACACTCCGGCTGTCACAAAACTGACATGTGGTCGTTCTCAGGACCTCGAGGGGAGCGCGACAATGCTGGCCGAAATTTTCATGCTGCGATTGGAAGCCCTGGCGCGGGAGGCTGCCGCGAGCCAACCCGCCATGGTGGTGAGCGACACGCGCTTTGTGCCCGTCTCCCGACCGCCGTCGCGACCTGTCCCGCCAAGCGGATATTCCGAGCAGCGATGACCGCGCATGGCGCCAATTGGGGCCGCCAAAGAGCGTGATATTTGGGTGCCTTCGGAAGCAAAGCGGACCCCGGCCGGCGACCGCTGGACGATCGCAATTCGTGAGTAGAGGCCCGGCTCTCGTCACCGCCCGCGCAGGCGCTCCAGCACTCCGGCCGAGGCAAAGCCATCGGGGATCAGCCCGGTTTTCGCCTGGAAGTCGCGGATGGCGGTGCGGCTCTTGGGTCCAAGCCGACCGTCCGGCTCGCCCACGTCGAAACCGCGGCTGGCGAGCCGCTGCTGCAGCTCCAGGCGCTCTTCGCGCGTCAGCGCCCGCTCCTCGCGCGGCCAGCCTTGCGCGAACGGCTCCCCGCCGCGCAGCCGGTCGGCCAGGTGCCCGATGGCCAGGGCATAGGCCTCGGCCGGATTGTATTTCATGATCACGCGGAAATTGTTGAGCATGAGGAAGCCGGGACCGCGCGCGCCGGCGGGAACCAGGAGGTAGGCGCGGTCCGCGGGGCGCGGGAAGGCCTGGCCGCCCGGCCGCCGCACCCCGAGTTGTTCCCACTGCGCGATGGTGAGCTGGCGCGAACGGTCGGCCATGAGGTAGTCGAAGCCCGGCGGCACCACCACCTCATAGCCCCAGCTCTGGCCGCTCGCCCAGCCGTCTTTCTTCAGGTTGTTGGCGGTGGACGCGATCACGTCGGCAGCCGAATTGACGACGTCGCGGCGGCCGTCGCCGTCGAAATCGACCGCGTAGCGCTTGAACGCCGTGGGCATGAACTGGGTCGGGCCGAAGGCGCCGGCCCACGAGCCTTTGAGATCCTCGGGCCGCACGTCGCCGCGGTGGAGGATTTCCAGCGCCGAGAGGAACTCGTCGCGGAAATACGCCTGCCGACGTCCCACACAGGCCAGCGTTGCGGTCGAGCGCAGCACCGGCCGCTCGCCGATCATGACGCCGTATTTCGATTCGACGCCCCAGATGGCCACGATGACGTGGCGATCGACCCCATAGGCGCGCTCTACGGCGTCGAAGGTCGCGCGATGCTGCGCCAGGATCTCGCGCCCTTTCTGGATGCGCTCGTCGTTCACGAGAAGGTCGAGGTACTCCCAGAAGGTCTTGGTGAACTCCGGCTGGGTATCCAGCAGGTCCATGATGCGGAGGTCCGGCGTCAGGCCGGCGGTGTAGCGGTCGAAGCTCGCCCGCGAGACGCCACGGCGTGTGGCGTCGGGCCACAGCCCCTCGATGCAGGCGGGGAAATTGGCGGCGGCCGCCAGGATGGCGTCGCGCGTCATCAGCGGGTGGCCGGAGGCGCCGTCCTGACCGGTCCATTCCGGCGCAGGCGTCGGGGGCGGGACCGCGCCGGTGGACGGATTGGGCGCGAACAGCGACCGCAGGTCGGGCAACTGGGCGGTGGCTCCGGTGGTCGCGCCGGTCACGATCGCGGCGACCCACAAAATCCGCAAGCCGAGGGAACCAATCGCCATAGCGCGTCTCTTGTCCTTCGCCGGGCCTGGCCCGTCCTTCGCCGGCCTGGCCCGGCCCCTCCCTGTCGGTTGGGGTTTCGTTTCCGATATCTTAAATAAGGCTTCCGATATCCTAGCACCCCTCGCCGAAAGCCTCCCAAGCCGTCATCTGGGTATTATGAAGCCGATCCGCAAAGCCGTTTTCCCCGTCGCCGGCCTGGGCACCCGGTTCCTGCCCGCCACCAAGGCCATGCCCAAGGAGATGCTGCCCGTCGTCGACCGCCCGGTGATCCAGCACGTGGTGGACGAGGCGCGCGAGGCCGGCATTGAGCATTTCATCTTCGTGACCGGCCGCAACAAGGCCGTGATCGAGGACCATTTCGACAAGCAGTTCGAGCTCGAAGCCACGCTGCAGAAACGCGGCAAGAGCCGCGAACTCGAAGCGCTGGAAGCCG
>DATFWC010000766.1:0-7798 GCA_035259885.1 Xanthobacteraceae bacterium | reverse complement strand
AAGTCCGCCAAACGTATGGGCGGCCACCCGGAGCGTCAAGGCATGCTCACCGACGCGTGACGCGATCCACAGCCCGATCCAGGGCTTCGCCAGGAATCTCCATGAAATCAGGTACGTCGGTCCAAACCAGAATAGCGCGTACGGAATATCCCGGATAAAGCTTGGCGAGCACCGCACGATAGAGCGCAAGCTGCACGAGATAGGACTGCGGCACGTCCTCGATGCGCCGCGGCGCCGGCTGGTCGGTCTTGTAATCGGCGATCAGCACTTCGCCGTCGGTGACCGCCAGACGGTCGATCTGGCCGGAGACCACGACGGGCGGCCCCGGCGCCCGGTCGAGGCGGCCGACGATCGGGGCCTCGGCCCGGCTTCCTGTCGTCACCAGCGCGGCGAAGCGCGCATCCTCCAGTAGGGCGAGGACGGAAGCGGCGAGCGCCTCGCGCTCGACCGGCGCGAAGTCGCCGCCGGCTCGCTCGAGATACCGCCGTGCCGCCGTACCGCGGTGCTCCGCCGGGACGTCGGGAAGCGACTGCAGCAGGCGATGCACCAGGATCCCGCGGGCGAGCGCGCGTTGGCGCCCCTCGCGCGCGGCGATCGATGCCGGCGATCGCGCCGGCCGCTCGGCCGCATCGGAAGGAGTGATCGTCACCGACGCCGGATCCGTTGGCGCCGCGCGCGTCAGCCATGCCGGCCGCGTCACCGCGGCCGCCTCGGCAGCACGCAAGTCCATCGTCATCTGCGCCGCCTCACCCTTCTGCAGCCGCAGGATCGGCTGCGCCCCGTCCTGGCAAACCTCCGGCGTGGCGATCGGCTCCAATGCGCCACGGATCAGGTCGTACCAGCATTCTGGGGGCCGCTGCCGCTGCCCGGTGGCGCCGCACACGATGAGCCGGTCGGCCGCCCGCGTCATCGCCACGTAGAGCAGGCGGCGGTACTCGTTCTCGTCCGCCTGCACGGCGCGCTTGCGCGCGGCCGCGACCGCCGCAGCGTCGGTGTCCTGGCGACCGGGCCACACGATGCGCACCGGAGCGCCCGCAGCGCCCGCAGCGCCATCGGCTGCCATCTTAAGCAGCCGCGGACGCGGCGGGCCGGCCGGGTTGGTCGTCGTATCGGCCAGGATCACGATCGGCGCTTCAAGACCCTTGGCGCCGTGCACCGTCATCACCCGCACCTCGTCGCGCCCCATCTCCATGTCACGCTTGACCTCGCTGGTAGTGGCGCGCAGCCAGGCGACGAAGCCTTGAAGCGACGGCGTTTCACGCGTCTCGTAGTCGAGCGCCAGGGTGAGGAACTCGTCGAGCGCATCGGCGGCTTCGACGCCCAGCCGTTCGAGCATGCGGGCGCGCCCGCCGTCGCGGCCGAGCACGCCGGCATAGAAGGCGAAGGGGCGCTCGCGCGCCGCAGCCTTGGCCCAGCGCTCAAGCTGCGCCGCCGCCGCGGCAGATTTCGGCGTGGCGCCCGCCGCCAGCGCATCGCGCAGCGATCCCGGCCGGTTCCAGGCGAGCGCGAAGATGTCGTCGTCATCGAAGCCGAACAGCGGGCTTTTCAGCACGGTGGCGAGCGCCAGGTCGTCGGCCGGAAGCAGCAGCGCGTCGGCCAGCACCATCAGATCCATCACGGCGATGTGCTCGGTGAGCATCAGCCGGTCGGCCCCGGCCACCGCGACGCCGGCCACTTTCAGCGCGCGGATGATCGCCTCGAACAGCGGGCCGCGCTGGCGCACCAGGACGAGCACGTCGCCGGCGCGCGCCGCCCGGAACTCGCCGCTGACCAGATCGGCGACATGCTCGCGCCCGATCCAGTTCGCCACCCGCGTCGCAATGGTGCGCGCGAGCTTGACGACCGGGCTGGTCTCGGTCAGCGCATCGAACGGCGCGTCCCAGGCCTCGATCTCGCGCTTCTCGTCCGGCTCGGCCAGAGGCCAGACCTCGACCACGCCGGGCGCCCGGTCGCGCACGGCCTGGTGCACGGTCTTGACTGGATCGGCCGTGAGGCCGCGGAACGCCTCGGGCTGCGCGAACACCTTGTCCACCGCTTCGAGCACCACAGGTGCCGAGCGGAATGAATAGTTGAACTTGATCGCGACAAAACGCGCGTTGCTGTTCCGGTGCGCCGCCTCGAAATGCCGCTGCATCTCGGCGAAATAATGCGGCGCTGCACCCTGGAAGGAGAAGATCGACTGCTTCTCGTCGCCGACCGCGAAGATCGTGCGGTTGACGTCCCGCGCCCCCTCGCCGGCCGTGAACTCCGCCACCAGCCGCCGGATCACATCCCACTGCTTCGGGCTGGTGTCCTGCGACTCGTCAATCAACACGTGATCGATGCCGAGATCGAGCTTGTAGTGCACCCACGACGGAGTGACGGTCGTCAGCATGGCCAGCGTCTTGTCGATCAGATCGTCGTAGTCGAGCAGGCCGCGCCGCTCCTTTTCGGCGCGATAGCGGGTGATCACCTGGGCCGCGATGATGATGAGCGCAGCGGTGCGTTCGCGTGTCGCCACGGCGCGGCGCCGCTCGATCAGGGGGGCAAGCCGATCGGCTTCGGCGTCGACCAGGGCGGCAAGATCGGGATCGCTTTTTCTAAGCCGATTGGTGACACTCAAGTCGCGCGGTTGGCCTTCCCCCGTCAGGAACAAACTCAGATAAGCCGTGGCGCGCTCGTCGCCGACCGTTGTCGCCGCCCGATCGAGGCGTTCGCCCTGCTTCCTGTCGTTGGCGGAACCAGCCATGAGCCGGGCGGCGATCCGGTCCCAGGTCGCCGACGGCAGATTGGGCCCCTCGACGATCTCGAGGTTGACGCGCTCGCTGGAATCCTCCGGATCGACACCGAGCGCGGCGGACAGGTCGACGATGGCGGGGTCCACGCCGCCGGCGCCATCGATCCACTGCATCAGTGTGTCACGCTCGGCGATGGCGTCGCGCACCAGCGTGGCAAACGTCTGGTCGGCGGCGGTCGTGATGGCGACGGCCAGCGCGCGCCCGAGGGGCGCATCCGGATCCGCCGCCGCCTCCAGCAGCACTTCCAGGCGCAGCTTGTCGATCAGCTCGGCCTCGGCGCGCTCCTCAAGCACGGTGAACCGCGCCGCCACGTTGGCCTCGAACGGGAACTGATGCAGGAGCCGGGTGCAGAAGGCGTGGATGGTCTGCACCTTGAGACCGCCGGGCGTATCGAGGGCGGCCGCGAACAGCCGCCGGGCGTGCGCCCGCATGCCGGCGTCGATCCGCTTGATTCCGATCTGGCGCAGCGCGTCGTCAAGCGCTGCGTCGTCCAGCGCGGTCCAGCGTGCGAGCGTGTCGAACACCCGCTTCGCCATGTTGGCGGCGGCCGCCTTGGTGAAGGTCAGGCAGAGGATGCGCGCCGGCTCGCACCCTTCGAGCAGCAGCCGGATGACGCGCTGCGCCAGGACGTGAGTTTTGCCGGACCCGGCGTTGGCCGCGACCCAGGCCGATACACGTGGGTCGGACGCCTCGGTCTGACGCGCCTGGACGTCGCGCGGAATGGCGCGGACCTCGATCATGCCCACGCGGCCTGCTCCTCGTTCCTGCCGACCATCACTCCTCCTCGGTCTCGCCGCCGGTCAGCGACCATTCCTTGATCCGGGCCAGATGGTCGTAGTCGCCGTAGCGGGTGCGCCACATGGGCTGAACGAGCGAACGATACGGCGTCTCCACGTCGGCAAAGCGGAGAGCGACGCCGGTGAGGCGGCGCAGCGCAATGTCGGCTTCGTAGTCGGGTGTGCTCTCGCGGAATTCGATCGGCTCGTAGAGGCCGGCCGGAGCGCCGCCCTTCAGCAGCACGTAGGCCAGTTCGGAAACCGAGGCGCCCTTGGCGATTCCGGGAAATCTGCCGTTGCGCAGGATCGCGGCTTCGAGCGTGAGCTGCGGTGCCAGCCCGGCCTGCACCTGACTGACCGTGCGTGCTTGCCCGGTCTTGTAGTCCAGGATGGCATAGCGGCCGTCCGCCTTTCGCTCGATGCGGTCGGCGCGGGCGACGAGGCGAAACACGCGATCGCCCAACGGGATCTCGAGTTCGCCGCGGATTTCGGCGTGGATCGCGGCGAGCGTGCCGCGCCGTCCGCGTTCCCAGTCATCGACGAACCAGCGGGCAATGCGCTCGAAGCGCGGCCACCAGAAGGCCTTTGCCTCCGGGTAGTCGTTGAGCCGGGCAAAATGCGCGCGGCCGATGTCGAGAAGCTCGTCGACGGCATTGGCCGGCAGGCCGTCCACACAGGCCTTGGTGAAGTCGCCGATGGAGGCATGGATCACGGTGCCACGGTCGGCGTAACCGGGCGGCGTGTCGACGGCGTCGAGCGGCGCAAGGCGCAGCACGTACTTGGCGTAGATGGTATAGGGGTCGCGCAGCCAGTGCTCGACGTCGGTCACGCTCAGCGCCATGGGACGGGCGGCGACCGGTGGCCGCGGCTCGGGCGCCCTGATCCTTTGCATCTCCCGCGGCCGGTCGAGCTCGTGCGCCAGCGCGAGGTAGCGCGCGCCGCGTTGCACCGCCTCGCGCCAGGGTGCCTCGCCGGCGACCGCCGCCAGCCGCTGCACGAAGCGCGACCACAGCGTGGGTGCGCCGCCCATCTTGGCGGCGCGCGCCAGAACGACTTTCGACGCACCCAGCGCCTGGGCGAAATCGTGCGCCGTGAGACCGATGCGACGCTCGGGCAGGTCGAGACCGAGCTCGTGGCGCATCGGCCGGCTGAGCCAGGCGTCGCCGCGCACCTCCGGCGGCCAGGTGCCTTCCTGCAGGCCGCCGAGGACCAGCACATCGACGTTCTGCAGCCGCGCCTCCAGAAGGCCGAAGATTCTTATGCGCACACCCGGCGTGTCCGGCCGGCGCACGGCGCGGTCGGCGATCATGGCGTGGAACAGCTCGGCATAGTCCGCCGGCGCCAGCACAAGATCGGCGGCGGGTGCGGCTACGATCTCATCGAGCGCGTCCAGCAGCGCCGCGCCGTCGCGGCCGGCGAGCCCGCAGATTTCCCTCCCGTCCTGGCTGAGCAACGCGATGACATCGCGGTGGCGCCCGGCCAGAACGCGCAACGATCGTGGCTCCGAGCCCAGGGTTTCGAGCGGCGCCAGCGCACCGGCCAGGCGCGCAATCAGGTCGGCGGCGGCATCGAGGTCGGCGGCGCTGAGCCTTTTGCGCGGGTCGCTGCCGTGCAGCGACGGCCGCTCTCGGCGGAGCGTGGCGAGCGCATGCGCCAGCCCGGCGCTTCTCGGCCGTGGACGTGGTCCGCGCAGAATGGCGCGTTCAACAACACCGATCGCGCGCTCGCGTGCACCCGAGCCGAGCTTGAGCCGCAGCAACGGATGCTTGAGCAGCGCCAGCAGCGTCACCGGTGCGAGATCGGCGAGCGCGGCTTCGGCCGCGAGTCGGGCAAACACGCCGGCCGGCGTGTCGGCGAGCGGCTCGCCGCCGGACTCATCCACCGCCACGTTCCAGCGCGCCAGCGCGGCGACGACGCGGCGCGCGAGCGCCCGGTGGGGCGTGACCAGGGCGGCCTGCGCGCCCTCCTGCTCGATTGCCTCGCGCAACGCGACCGCGATGGCCAGCGATTCTTCCTCGGCATTTCCCGCATCGATCACGGCGACATCCGCCAACGCCGTGCGGATCGTTGGGTCGGGCAGCCGCTGCTGCCAGCACTCGCTTCCGGCCGCCGGGCACAGCGCCTCGGATACGAGCTTCTCGCGGCCATGCGGCGCGCTCTCGCCCAAGACCTTGACCTCGGTGCGATCGACACCGAGCCGCCGCAGCAGCGCCTGCATGGCGAATTGCGGATGACCGGCTGCCGGCGCGATGATCTCGCGGCCGTCCTGACGCCGGCCGGCGATCAGGTCCCATGTCGCCGCGTCGAGATGCGTGTCGAGACCGGGCAGCACCACGGCGCCGTGCGGCAGCCGCGCGATGGTTGCCAGCAGCGTGGCGGTGGCCGGCACCGAGGCGGTGGAGCCGGCGGCGATGACCGGCCCGCCGGTGGCGGCCAGCCGCGCCGCCTCCGCCTCGATCAGGCGATCGCGGCGCTCGGCCGGCTCGATGGCGTTACGCGACGCCAAAATGTCCGGCCACGCCTCGCGCGCAATGCGCAGGAATTTCAGCGTGAGCTGCCAATAGGGATCGAACTGCTCGGGCACCAGATCGTCGAGCGCGCGCCACGACACCTTGCGCGTGACCATGTCGTCGATCAGCCGCGCCAGATCGTCGGCCAGCGCCAGCGCGGCGGCAGGCGAAGGAGCCACCAGTGGCGCGCCGCGCTCGCCGCGCATGTCGGGAGCCAGCGCCCATTGGCGCACGAGCCGCGTGAGCAGGAGCCGTCGCTCGAGCCGCCCCAAAGCCGGAGGCAGATCGAGCGCCGTGGCGGCGAGCGGGCCGGCGGCAGCCTCGGCAAAGGCGAACTCGTCCTCGTCGATGTCGCCGAGCGGCACGATGCGCGGCAGGACGGCGGCGTCAACGGCCAACGCTGCCAGAAAGAGATCGCGCGCGAGCCGGCAGGCGCGCCGCGTCGGCAGGTAGATCGTGGCACCCGCGAGCGCCAGCGGATCGCGCGCAGCAGGAAAGCCCGGCACCAGTGCGCCAGCCATCAGGGCGCCGAGAAGCGTGGGCAGGAACGGCGCCGACGGCGGAATCGTGAACAGGCGGGGAGCGGGAATCGCCATGGCCGATTATAGGCCATGGCGGCCCCGAACGCATGATGCGGGAGCTTTCAACACATCAGGGGCCCCCTCATGGCTTCACGCGGCAGTGCGACGCATATCCCTGATGGTGACCTCGCCAGCCGTGTTGACTTTTCCGGCACCAATCTTGATCTCGATGCGATAGCCCAACGCAGTCAAAAAACGCATGAGCCTTTCGAACGAAACCTCGGTAAACTTTCCTCCGAGAATTTTTGACAGTTCGGGCTGCGTGGTCCCGATCCGTCGCGCTGCAACGCGTTGCGTCAAGCCTAGCGACTTGATCGCCTTGTCCAGTCGAAGAACGAGCTCGGCCTTGAGGTAGTGCTCCTCGGCATCCGGAAGCCCGAGCTGCAGCCAGACGTTCCGGGCCGGGTCCTTGGCAGCCGGTGTTTTCGCCATCACTGCCTCTCCCTTTCTTTGATCAACTCCTTCAGGCGCCTTTCGATCAAGCCCATGTCTGCTTTCGGCGTGGCAATGCCCTTCCTTGATTTCTTTTGGAACGCGTGAAGCACGTAGACGGCATCGACATAGCGCACCGTATAGACTGCACGATAAGTACCGCTTTGGTGGCTCTCCTTGATTTCGACGACCGTTCCTCCGCCGAAGCCCTTGAGCATTTTCATCAGCCTCGGCTGATGCTCGCCCATCTGCGCCAAGTACAACGCGTAACCCATTTCACGCTGAACGGCTTGAGGAAAGCCATAAAGTCACTTTTAGAGGATCCTCGCCAGACAAGAGGTTTCGGATCGTCAGGCATGCGTTCGTATTATGTGAAATTTCACATAATACGCCAAGCTGATCCTGTCCAATGCGCTGACAAGCGTCACACCGCATGCGCGACGAGCGCGGCCTCCGCTTCCGCAATGGCGGCGGGCGTGCCGACGTGCATCCACACGCCTTCGAGGCGCAGGCCGTGCAGCCGGTCGGCCTCCTCGGCGCGGTCGAACAGGCGCGTGAGCGAGAACGGGCCGGCCGGCGCATCGGCAAACAGCGCCGGGGAAAAGATCGCGGCGCCGGCATAGACGAACGGCACCACGCCGCGCTCGCCGCGCCGCTCGAGCTCGCCCGACGGCGCCATGGCGTAGTCGCCGCGCCCGGAATAGCCTACGCTGGTCGCCGTC
>DATFWC010000765.1:0-2361 GCA_035259885.1 Xanthobacteraceae bacterium | reverse complement strand
TTGGTGGGTACGCCGGCAGCGCCGGCGCGGCGGCGGAAGCCGCGGCTGAGCCAATCGAGCAGAATGCCCTTCGGATCGGAGAGCTGCTGCAAAAGACCTGCGGTGCTGCCGCACTGGCGCACCCAGACCTGCGGCCCGGCTTCAGTGGCGGCGGCCAGCACTGCGTCGCGCACCTGCGGCAGCAGGTGGACGTGCAGATGCCCGTCGATGAAGTCGGGGGCCTGACCAAACGCGGCCGCGAAGGCGGCGACCTGCGCCTTCACCTCGGCGTCGACCTCCCCCTCGTCGAGCCGGCGCAGCAGAGCGGCGCGCATGAGATCGTTGCGCGGCGGGAAGACATCGTCCCGGCGCGGTGCAAAGTTTCGTGTGAGCGGCCGGTACGGCGCCGTGAGCGTCAGATGCAGCCCGATCGCCACGCGCCGGCCGCCGGCGTTGAGCATGGCGAGCGAGCGCGCCTCCGAACGCGTGAGGCTCGGCGCGACCACCATCACGGAACTGGCATTGATGCGGCCGCCCAGCACGAGGTCGCGGATGGCGGCGTTGACCGCCGGCGACACGCCGTAGTCGTCGGCGCACAGCCAGATACGGCGCTGGCCGGCCGGCTGTGCTGCCGTCACCGGCTGTTGCGCGTCGGCGCTATCGATCACCACGCGACACCCCTCGCCCCTCGATCACTCGGCCGCGCTGGGCGTGGCTGCCGCGCTGCGCGTGGCCTCGGCGCTGCGCGCGGTCATGCCCTGCCCGGTGCTGTCCGCCGTCCTGATGCTGTGCTCGGCGACGAAATAGGCCGGCCGTCCTTTCATCTCCGACAGGATCTTTCCGATGTATTCGCCCATGATCCCGATCATGAGAAGCTGCACGCCGCCCAGAACCATCAGGCCGACCACGAGCGAGGGATAGCCGGGAACGGCGACGCCGTGCACCACCACCTCGAACAGGATCATGGCGCCGAACACCAGTGACGTGCAGGCCAGCAACAGGCCGAGCAGGCTCGCCAGCCGCAGCGGCGCCACCGAAAACGACGTCAGTCCTTCGATCGACAGGCCGATGAGCCCAAAGATGTTCCAGGTGCTGCGGCCGTGCGTCCGCTCGGCCGGCTTGTAGTCGACGCGGACCTGGCGGAAGCCGATCCAGCTCGCCAGCCCCTTGAAGAAGCGGTTGCGCTCCGGCAGTTGGCGCAGCGCCGCCGCGGCGCGCGGCGACAGCAGCCGGAAGTCGCCGGCATCAGCGGGAATCTTGTGACGCGCCCCCCAGTTGAGCGCCGTGTAGAACAGCCGCGAGCCGAATCTGATCATCCACGACTCGTCCTGCCGGTCGCGCTTGGCGGTGTAGGCCACGTCGTAGCCCTGATCGAGCCAATGGCTCACCAGGGTGTCGATCAGGTCGGGCGGATGCTGGCCGTCGCCGTCCATGAACAGCACGGCGCCAAGGCGCGCGTGGTCGAGGCCGGCGAGCAGCGCCGCCTCCTTGCCGAAATTGCGCGACAGCGACACCACCTGGATGTCGAGCGACGTCGCCGGCAGGTCCTGGGCGACCGCGAAGGTCGCGTCGCGGCTGCCGTCGTCCACATAGACGACCTCGCACGTGAGGCCGCGCGTCTCGGCGAGCCGCCGCGCCACCTCGACGAGACGCGCATGCAGCGCCGCGAGCCCGGCCGCCTCGTTGAGCACCGGCACGACGATCGAAAGCCCGACCTCGGCGCCGCGTGACCGCGCCCGATCGCCCGATCCGGCCGTCCTGGTCCTTGCCTCCGTGGCCATCACGTTGCTCGCCAAAGACTTGCGCAAGACTCAAGGGCCATCATAGCCCAAAGGCGGAGCCCATGCTAAGCGGGCGCCGTCATGAGTCCCGAAACCACCGGCCTGCTCGATCGCCTGCGCCTCCTGCTGCGCGATCGCGCCTTCATGGTGAAGGCGATCAGCTTCGCCTGCGTCGGCGTGGTCAACACGCTCATCGATTTCGGCGTGTTCTCGCTCACGCATCTGTATTTCGGCCTGCCGATCGTCGTCGCCAACGCCATTTCCTGGACCATCGCCGTGACCGGCTCCTATGTGATGAACTCGCAGATCACGTTCGCCGCCGAGTCGCAGCGCAAGCTGAGCCTGAAAGCCTATGTCGGCTTCATCGCGGCGCAGATCGCCGGGTTCGTCGCCAATACGGTCACGGTGGTGGTCGCGTCCTATTTCATGCCGGTGCTGATCGGCAAGGCGCTCGCCATCGGCGTGAGCTTCCTGGTCAATTTTTCCCTGTCGCACTTCTTCGTGTTCCGGCCGCCGGGCGCGCGCCCGGGCGAACTGCGCTGAACGTTCAGGCCGCGAGCCCCGCCTCCAGCCGCGCGTAGAGCGAATTGTCGCGCGCGAA
>DATFWC010000764.1:0-4387 GCA_035259885.1 Xanthobacteraceae bacterium | reverse complement strand
CGCCCTTCTGCTTCAGCGCCCAGATGCCGGCGTCGCGGAAATTGGCCTCGTGGTACATGACGGTGGAGAAGATCACCGGAATGCCGCGCTCGTGCGCGACGCCCAGCAGGGGCGAGATCGCCGCCACCTGGGCATCGAGATCGGCCCCGAGCATCATGGCCGGATCGGTGAACGCCTTGACCATGTCGATCACCAGAAGTGCCGGCCGCTCGCCGAACCCGATCCGCAGCCCGAACCCGCGCTGGCGGAAGAATTCCTGGTCCTGATCGCCGCTTGTCATGATGTTTGTTCCCGATTTTGCGCGAGGCCGCCCCACTTGCGCCACCTCTCCCCGACGGGGAGAGGTCGGATCGCGAAGCGATCCGGGTGAGGGGGAACAAGCTTATCGAAAGTCATCACCCCCCTCACCCCAGCCCTCTCCCCGCCGGGGAGAGGGAGCGCGCCGAGCCTGCTGCGCTGTTCGGTGTCCCAACGTTGACGCTGCATTTACGGCCTGTTGGTAGATTGGGCGTCCGTCCCGCTCCAGCGTGCCGCCATGTCGCATCAAGCACCCATCGTTTGCGTTGCCGAAGCCAAGGTGCCCGGCCTCATCGCCGCCCTCAAGACCAGCCTGAAATATTCGGTGACCGAGGCGCCTCCCGACAAGGCCCAGGCCACCATTGCGGAGACGCGGCCGGCCGCCGTCATCATCGCCGAACCGCAGGCCGCACCCGCGCTGATCGCCGAGATCGCCCGCCAAGTGGAGGCGATGAAGGGGGCCTACGTTCCGGTTCTCGCCCATGTGACCGAGGAGTCGGCCGCGGCGGTCGTGCCGATGCCGGTCGATGCACCGCCGGGCCACGCGGTGGCGCGCCTGGTCGCGGCACTGCGCATCCAGGCCCTGCATGCGACCGTCCTGCGCCGCGCGACCGGGCACAGCCGCGCCACCATTGCCGCGGCGGCCGATGACGCCACCGTGCTGGTCGCCGGCCGCGGCGGCAGCTATCCGGCCTTGGCCACGGCCGTGGCCGAGAAGGTCGTGCTCGTCGGTGCACTCAGCCTGGAAACCGCCCAGGGCTATCTCGACCGCCGCGACATCGACGGCCTGGTCATCGGCGACGGCTTTTCCGGCCGCACCATCGAGGCCTTCATCGCCACACTGGGCGCCGATGCGCGCTTCCGCGACCTTCCGGTCATCGTCGCCGACAGCCGGGTCGGTGCGCTCGATTTCGCGGCACTGCCCAACGGGGACCGCATCCGCGGCGGAACCGATCATGTTCTCGCCCATCTGCTCCCGCTCAGCCGCCTGCATGCGTTCGGGGCACGACTCAAGCGCCTGGCCCGCGCGCTCGAGGCCGACGGGCTGGTCGACGCCGATACCGGTCTCATGACCCGTGACGCCTTCATGCGCGACCTGACCCGCGCGGTCGACGACTGCCGGGAGCGCACCGCAAAGCTGTCGCTGGCGCGATTCTCGTTCCCGCGCATCGACCGGCCGGCCAGCATCGACGCCGCCCGCATCGTCAGCCGGCTGGTGCGCGACAGCGATTTCGCCTGCCGCAACGACGACAGCTCCATTCACGTCGCCTTCGGCGACACGGATCTCCGGGTCGCGCATGTGGTGGCGCGGCGGATCGCCAGCGTGCTCAAGCACACGATGCTGGCGCCGGCCGCCGATGCGCCGCCGCTTGCGCCCGAGGTTGCGCTGGTGACGCGCCAGGCGGCGGACAGCGCCGAGACACTTCTGGCCCGGCTCACCCCCGCCATTGCGGCCGAGTAGCCAAGCTCCTACGTTCAGTCATCCGGGGCGCCGCGAAGCGGCGAGCCCGGAATCCATGACCACCGTCCGGTGATCATGGACTCCGGCACTCGCATTGGCTCGGCCGGAACGACGGAGGTTCCCCCATGCAGCCTGTCTGGATCGATGTAGTCTCCGATGTCGTGTGCCCGTGGTGCTATATCGGCAAGCGGCGGCTGGAACAGGCGATCGCGCTCAAGCCCGACATTCCCGTCGAGGTGCGCTGGCACCCGTACTTCCTCAATCCCTGGGTGCCGCCCGAGGGCATGAGCCGCGCCGACTACCTGACGGAAAAATTCGGCTCGCTGGAACGCTACAAGGGCATCGCCCAGCGGGTCGCCGCCGCGGCAGCCGAAGAAGGCCTCGTCTACGCGCTCGACAAGATCGCGCGCCAGCCGAACACGCTCGACTGCCACCGGCTGATCCTTTGGGCAGGCAACAGCGGCGATCCGGCGCGCATGAAACAGCGCCTCATGGAACTTTATTTCGCTGAGGGTGCCGACCTGTCCGACCGCGAGGTTCTGGTCGCGGCGGCCGTCGATTGCGGCCTCGACGGCGACCTGGTGCGCGACCTCCTGGCCGGCGACGCCGACGTGGCGCGTGTCGAGCAGGAGGCGAACTCGGCCAAGGAGGCCGGCATCGACGGCGTGCCTTGCTTCATCTTCGGCGGCGTGCTGGCGGTCTCGGGCGCGCAGAGCCCGGACTATCTCGCGGGCGCGCTGGAGCGGGCGGCGGCGGAGCAGCGGCGCCGCACCGGCGAAGCGGTGGAGGCCGCAACCCCGCAAGCCTGAGGCTCCCTCGGCCGGTCCCGACGAGCGTCGCCTTCGGCGAAAGTTAACGAAATATCTCTAGGTCTTGACCTGCCGGACGCGGCCGGCAGGACGGCTTTTTCATTGGGGCAAGGCATGACGGTACTGACCGAAGCCAGGCAGAGCACGGCGCTGCTCTCGCCGCAATCGCTGCCCTTGTGGGTTGGCGCCGCCGTCTACGGCCTGCTGTTGCTGGTCGGACCCGAGCTGCTCAACGATCCCGATACCTATTCGCACATCGCGCTCGGCCGCTGGATCATCGCGCAAAGGGCGGTGCCATTCGCCGACCCGTTCACCCACACGGCGGCGGGAACGCCCTGGGTCGCCTTTGAATGGCTGTCGCAGCTCGCCTATGCGCTCGCCCATGCGGCCGGCGGCTGGCCGGCCGTGGTCATGCTGGGGGCCGGCGCGGCCGGGCTGTCGCTCGCCCTGCTGACGCGGTGGCTGCTGCGTGAGCTGGCACCGATCCCGACGCTGATCCTGGTGACGGCCGCCTTCGTCCTGATGTCGCCGCACATTCTGGCGCGGCCGCACGTGCTGGCCTTCCCGGTCATGGTGATCTGGGTCGGCGCGCTGGTCCGTGCCGTAGATACGGGCGACCGACCGCCGTTCCGCTGGCTGCCGCTGATGACACTATGGGCCAACCTGCACGGCAGCTTCACGCTCGGCCTCGCCATCGTGGCGCCGATCGCCATCGAAGCCGTGTGGTACGCGGCGGACCGCAAGCGTACCGCCGGGCAATGGGCGCTGTTCGGCGTAATGGCGCTGGCGGCGGGCTGCATCACGCCCTACGGGCCGGAGCTCATCGAAGTGACCCATCGCACCATTGCGCTCGGCCCGGTGCTCGAGGTGGTAGGCGAGTGGAAGCCGCAGAACTTCAGCCATCTCGGCGCCTTCGAGGTCATTCTCCTGGCGGGGTTCGGCTACGCGCTGTACCGCCGCATTGCACTGCCGCCCTGGCGCATCCTCATGCTGCTCGGCCTGGTGCACCTCGCGCTGGCGCAATCGCGCCATGCCGACGTGCTGGCGCTGCTCGCGCCGCTGTTCCTGGCGCGGCCGCTGGCGCGCGAGTTCGGCCCCGGCCCTGGCGCCGCGCCCGAGCTGGCACTCGATCGCGCGCAGTCAGTGGCGGCGGCGGGGCTCGTCGTGGTGGCCAGCGCGCTCGCCGCCCTGCGGCCGGTCGCGCCGGACGCCCGCATCACGCCAGCGGCCGCGATCGCGGCGACGGACCTGCGCAACGTCGGCCCGATCCTCAACGACTACGATTTCGGCGGCTATCTCGATTATGCCGGCCTTGCCCCGTTCATCGACGGGCGTGCCGAGCTTTACGGCGCCGCCTTCACGATACGGCACCATCGCGCCGTCACGCTGCAGAACGTGCCCGACTTCCTGCAGCTGCTGAAGGATTATCGCATCGAGGCGACGCTACTCACGCCGGCCACACCGGCCGCGGGCTTGCTCGATCAATTGCCCGAGTGGCAGCGCGTCTACGCCGACGACGTTGCCGTGGTGCATGTACGCCGCAGCAGCAGTCGCGTCTCGGCGCTGTCCGCGCCCTGAAGCGCCACTTGTAATCGATTGAGGATCAGTGCGCGGCGGGTTGCACGCGCTGGCCGGTGCCCGCGTAGGCCGTCATCGCATCGTGGCGCGCCTCGAAACCGACCCGCGTGGTGACCACGTAAAGCGGCCGCCGTTTCACCTCGGTGTGGATGCGGCCGATATAGAGGCCGATGATGCCGGTCAGCACCATGTGGACGCCGATGAGAAACGACAGGATCACGACCATCGAGGCCCAGCCGGC
>DATFWC010000763.1:0-5714 GCA_035259885.1 Xanthobacteraceae bacterium | reverse complement strand
CGATCAGAATGATGCGCTTGCTGAAGTTGATGGCGATGACGGTTTCCGTGCGCACGCCGTGGCGCTTGGGATCGGCCTTGAACGACGGCAGGCACAGGATGGTGAAGTCCGGCACGTAGTTGGCGAGTTCATGGCGCTCGGGCCGGATCAGCAGCGAGCGGATGAATAATGAGTGCCAGGCCAGTTCGGTGAAGATGCGCGCCTTGATGCGGTACTTGGCGTCGGCGCCGCCATAGAGGTCCTGGGCGAACAGTTGCTTGCCATTGGCATGGGCGATGAAATCCTTGAGCAGCACGTCGAACTGGGCGGGCGTGATCTTGCCGTTCTTCTCCCACCACACCGTCTTCTCGGTGCCCTCGTCGCAGACGACGAACTTGTCCTTCGGGCTGCGGCCGGTATGCACGCCGGTCTCGGCGGCGAGCGCGCCGCCCTGCACGATCTGCGCCTCGCCATTGGCGATGGCATGCTCGTAAAGCGCGGGCTCGGTCAGGTTCCAGTGGACCGCCTTGAGACCCGTGAAGCCGAACTTGTCGGCGCCATGGGCGCCGTTGCGCAAACCCGTTTCTTCCACCGAACATCCTCCGAATATGGCGCGGCCGCAGGGAAATTACGGGCCGGCCGCTGCCTCGCATCGCGGCGGGAGAATGATTATAGCCGCTCGCGAAGGCGCGCGACCATAACGGCGATGGACGCCGCTGCCAAGTGCTTTTGCCAACAGGCCTTTTGCAGCGCACACAAGGGTTAATGCGCGGCAGATTCCGAAAGCCCCTTGGCGGCGAGCCACCGGTCGATAACGTCGGCAATCTCCGCATTGTTCCTGTCCTGCATCAGCATGTGCGAGTTGCCCTTGATGCCGATCTCCGGGAGATTGACCACATCGACCGTGCCACCGCCGGCGCGCACGGCGGCGGCGTATTCGAGGTCGATCTTCTTGAACGTCGCCCAGCGCGGGTGCTGATCGACGTAGTCGCCGAACACCATCATGACGGGCGTGTCTTTCAGCGCCGCGGCCTTGGCGATCGTGCCGGCGGTTGCCGACTCGACCGCCACCAGCGCCTTGATTCTGTCCGGCCGCTGCTCTGCAACCTTGAAGGCAAAGGCGCCGCCCTGGCTGTGCGCGAGCAGCACGCACGGGCAGACCTTGTCAACGAGCGCGAGATAGCCGGCGACGATGGCGTCGTCGGTGGAGAGCCAGCGCGGCACCTGCTGCTTCATGTAGTTGTCGTAGGCCTCGACCGGGAACTGGCTGCCGGGCAGCACCTTGCGTTTGGCCGGATCGGCGTTCCATGAGCCCGCACCCTCGCCGATGCGAAACCGCTCGAACGGATCCTGAAAGGTCAGGAAGGTCGGCTCGGAGGCCCAGACGTCAGGCGGCGCGAAGCCCGCACGGCCGCGCTCGACCGCGTCCGACACGTACGTGTCCCAGCCCTTGCGCACGAACATGTTGAGCCAGCCTTCGCGGCCGTCAGGCGTACTTTCATACGTGACGCCGGTGAGACCGCCGCCGTGCCACAGCAGGAGCGGCAGCTTACCCTTGCGGTTCTGCGGCAAAAAATACTGCACGTACATCTGCTCGACCATGTACTGGCCGTTGGGGTCGAGCTTGGTCAGCGGACCACCGGGCTGGCGCACGATCTCGCGCACCGGCTTGCCGGTGACTTCGACGATGCGGCCCCCGACGTGAAACGACCCCATGCCGCGCAGCGCGAGCGGCTCCTCGGCGCCGGCGAGCGCCGGGATGGAAACGAGACCGAGCACGAGTGCGGGTACGAGACGCATGGCTTTCCCTCCCAAGACCTGAAGAAGAATTTTCGCCGATGCGGACGACGGTCGCCAGCGCGAAACGCAGCCGCACGGCGGCGCAAGTGGGCAGCGCGCGTGGGCAGCGGCATCGCTTCCAGACCGGACGGCGCGTCGCATGTGGCGAGGAGGTTCGAACCGACGAGCTTCCGGCGCCGCCTCATCAAGCGGCTCGGCCGGCACCGGCCGCTGCGTTTCGTCATACGCCTTTACTATTCGGAAATCCTGCTGCGATGTCCCGGCATCATTATAAGGGTTTGAAACGCAATGATTTTTAGACGCACACGAGGCCGGCGCCAAAGATTCCGATGCCACCGCCGTGAACCTTTTTGCGGGCCCGACCGACCAATAAGCAAAGGGGCCTGCTGTGCCTGACAAAGCAATGACGAGGGGAGCCGCTCTGGCGCACCGGTAACAACTCTGAATTCAAGGGCTTGATCGGCGCTTCCGCCCCCTGTCCCCCCAGCGCCGGTCACACCGGCCCGCCCGGGTTCGCCCCCGGGCGGGTCGCGCTTTTTTAGCGCCAGCGCAACAGCCGAAGCCCGGATGAAGCGAAGCGAAATGCGGGCTACGGCGACGCACGGCACGCTGGCGCGTTTGAATGCTGCGCCGTTGCCCGGTATGCATGCCCTTACCTTTGCTCGAGGGGAACGATCCGGCATGGCACGCGGGTTGCGGTCGCGTCTGACCAAGTATGGCGACGAAGAGTTTGCGCTGTTCCTGCGCCGCGGCTTCCTCAAGGCCGCGGGCTACAGCGACGAGGCGCTCGACCGCCCGGTGGTCGGCATCCTGTCGACCGCGTCCGATTTCAACCCGTGCCATGGCAATGCGCCGCAGCTTGCCGACCGCATCGCGCGCGGCGTGCGCCTTGCGGGCGGCCTGCCGTTTGCGTTTCCCACCATCTCGCTGCATGAGGCGTTCTCGTTTCCCACCTCCATGCTGCTGCGCAACCTGATGGCCATGGACGCGGAGGAAATGATCTCGGCGCTGCCGCTCGATGCCGTGGTGCTGATCGGCGGCTGCGACAAGACCATTCCGGCCGAGCTGATGGGCGCGATCAGCGCCGACATGCCGGCGATTCTCCTGTCGGTCGGGCCGATGCTGGCCGGACGGCACGAGGGCGGACGGCTCGGCGCCTGCACCGACTGCCGGCGGCTGTGGGCCGCCTACCGCGCCGGAGCGTTAAGCGAGACCGACCTCGACCGTGCGCATGATCACCTGATGCCGTCGGCAGGCACCTGCATGGTGATGGGTACGGCGCTGACCATGGCGTGCCTGGCCGAGACACTCGGCTTCATGCTGCCGGGCGCCGCGACCGCGCCGTCGGTCTCGGCCGAGCGCATGCGGCTGGCCGAGTCCACGGGCGCGTGCGCCGTCGCCATGGCGCGCGCCGGCGGCCCCAGGCCGCGCGACATTCTCACCCCCGCGGCGCTGCGCAATGCCTCGGTGGTGCTGCAGGCGACGAGCGGCTCGACCAACGCGCTCATCCACCTGGCAGCGATCGCCGGCCGCGCCGGCCTCACCTTCGACCTGGCCGAGTTCGATCGCGTCGGCCGCGACACTCCGGTACTGGTGGACCTCAAGCCGGCCGGCGCACACTTCGCCGAGGATTTTCATGCTGCCGGCGGCGTACCGGCGCTGTGGCGCCGGCTGAAGGACCAGCTCGATCTCTCGGCGACGAGCGTGAGCGGCGAGACGCTGGGACAAATCGTCGATTTCTGGCCGGCCTATGTGGACGACAAGGTGATCCGGCCGCGCGAGCGACCGGTGGTCGAGGGCGAGGCCATCGCCATCCTGTCCGGCTCGCTGGCGCCGTACGGCGCCGCCCTCAAGCTGGCGGCCGCGACCAGGGAACTGACCACGCACCAGGGCCCGGCGCTGGTGTTCGACTCGCTCGATGACCTCAGCGCGCGCATCGATGACCCGGCCCTGCCGGTCACGCCGGAGCATGTTCTGGTGCTGCGCAATGCCGGCCCGATCGGCGCGCCGGGCATGCCGGAAGCCGGCGCCCTGCCGATCCCCAAGAAACTGGGCAGCCGTGGCGTCAAGGACATGGTGCGGATTTCCGACGCCCGCATGAGCGGCACCGCGTTCGGCACGGTGGTGCTGCATGTGGCGCCGGAAGCGGCGGCGGGTGGGCCGCTGGCGCTGGTGCAGGACGGCGACGTCATCCGCCTCGACGCCGCTGCGCGCCGCCTCGACCTCCTGGTGGATGAGGCGGAGCTTTCGCGCCGCCGAGCGCGCTGGTCGCCGCCGCAGAAGCCGGCGCGCGGCTATACCCGGCTCTACGTCGATCACGTCACCCAGGCCGGCCTCGGCTGCGACTTCGATTTCCTCGCCGGCACCCGCGACGCGGCCGAGTAGGTCCGGCCCTTCTGCAACCGGATTTTTTTTGTCGCGGCGGACGTTATGTTATAGTATAACAGTCCACGGCGGATCGGAACAAGACCATGGAGCGAAACATGCTGGCAAAATGCCTCGCCGCGTGCGGCGTCGCGACGTTGCTGCTGACCGCGCCGGCCGGGCCGGCCGCCGCCCAGGACAAGGTGCATGTGGTCGCTACCTTCTCGATCCTGGCGGATTTCGCCCGAAGCGTGGGCGGCGATACGGTCGAGGTCGCTTCGCTGGTCCGTCCCAATGGCGATGCCCATGCGTACGCGCCCTCGCCGGCCGACGCCAAGCGGCTGGCCGACGCCAGGCTCATCCTGGTCAACGGGCTCGGCTTCGAAGGCTGGATCGACCGGCTGGTCAAGGCGTCAGGCAGCAAGGCCCAGGTGATCACCGCCACCAAGGGCATCAAGCCGCGCCAGATGACGGACGAGGACGACCACGATCATGGCAAGACCGATCCGCATGCCTGGCAGTCGGTCGCCAATGCGAAGATTTATGTCGCCAACATCCGCGACGCCCTGGCGAAGGCCGATCCGGGCAACGCTGCGACCTACGCGGCGAATGCGACCGCCTACACGGCGCGGCTCGACGCCCTCGACAGCGACATCAAGGCGGCGATCGCCGCCATCCCGCCGGCGCGGCGAAAAATCATCACCACGCATGACGCCTTCGGCTATTTCGCCGCGGCTTACGGCCTGCAAATGATCGCACCGCAGGGCGTGTCGACCGAGGCGGAAGTCTCGGCGCGCGATGTGGCCAAGATCATCCGCCAGATCAAAGCGCAGAAAATTCCCGCCGTGTTCATGGAGAACGTGACCGACCCGCGACTGATGCAGCGCATCGCCGAGGAGTCGGGGGCGAAAATGGGCGGCAAGCTGTTCTCCGACGCGCTGTCCGATCCGGGCGGGCCGGCGCCGACCTATGTCGACATGATGCGCAGCAATCTGAAGGAATTTTCCGCTGCGCTGGCGAAGTGAGCCCCACAAACGCTCACGGCTGTCATCCCGGACGGCTCGCGCCAGCGAGCCGAGCCGGGATCCAAGTACCCCGGCATCAGACATGACGCACCGCAGGGGTATATGGGTCCCCGCTCTCGCGCCTCACGGCACTGGGCCGGGATGACCGCGGAGAGATTTGCAACGTCCGAAAAATTTACTCCGCCGCGACCTTGAACGCGGCCAGGCGCTCGACGTCGGCGAGGCAGCGGGAAAAGCTCTCGCCTTCGGGATCGGCCAGCGCAGCGGTGCGGGCGCTGGCGATGGCATCGATGCCTTGCGCCACCGGCATGCTGCCGGCCAGCACGGGCTGCATCACGCGCGCCTCGATCTGGCGGAAATTGTCGCTGCCGCGCTTGTGCGTGTCGCCATAGCCCTTGATCAGCCCCGCGCATTCGACGATCTCGAGCGCCAGATCGCCCGACAGCATCGCCGCCTGTGCGATCAGGCCGAGCCAGGAGTCGATCGCCTTCTGCTCCTCCTGGAAGCGATGGCTGCGCGGGCGCCAGCGCCGGAGCTTGGCCAGCA
>DATFWC010000762.1:0-11767 GCA_035259885.1 Xanthobacteraceae bacterium | reverse complement strand
CGCCCCTCCGACCGCGATGGGCGGTGTGCCCGCAAAGGTGCCATTGGCGTTCCCGAGCAGCACCGACACGTTGTTGGTAGCGTTGTTTGCGACCGCGAGATCGAGGATGCCGTCGCCGTTGAGGTCGCCGATGGCGAGCGACTCTGGCGCCCCTCCGACCGCGATGCGCGGTGTGCCCGCGAAGGTGCCGTCGCCGTGGCCCAGCAGGATCGATACGTCGTTGGTGCTCTGGTTGGTGACCGCGAGGTCGGGGATGCTGTCGCCGTTGAGGTCTCCGGCGGCGACCGAGGTCGGGTTCGTTCCGGTCGCGAACGGGGTTGGCACCTGGAACAGCGGGGAGGCCGCCGTGCCGTCATTCACCTGCCAGGAGATAGTGCGGGTGGGGTTGTGTCCGCCGTTGCCCGGGTCGACCGCCGTCGACCGGTAGGAGACGGCGTCGAGCACTTCCTGATAGTGCGCCGGCGTGTCGGCGCCCGCCAGCACCAGCCGGCCGAACGAGTTGCTCTGCACCGAGATATTGGTGGTGGTGAGGCCGCCGGCCCCGTTGTCGACCTGGAAGAATCCACCCGCCGTCGGGAGATTCACGAACAGTTCGTCACCCGTGAGATACCCGTCGGTGATCTGCACCGTCGCGCTGGCATAGGTCGCGCTGTCCACGTCGCCGGTATGCAGCGCCGGCGACAGGACCGAGCCAGGGGTGCCCGGCGCGTACGCCGCCGTCAGCGCGACGTTGAGCAGGAATGGCCGCTCGTTCGCCGGCGTGATGGCGAGATTGGTGGTCTGAACCGTGCTGAGATTGTCGACGGCGCCGCCGTCATCGAGCTGCCACTCGATGGTGCGTGAGGGGTTCGCGCCTGAATTCATCGGGGTGTCGCTGGTCGACACGAACGTGACCGACTGCAGCACCTGCTGGTAATTGGCGAGCGAATCGAGCCCCGACAAGGTGAGCGTCTCGGTGGTGTCGTCGAACGACGCCGTGATGCTGGTGCCGGCCGTGATCGCGCTCAGGATGTCGCCGTCGCCGACAAAGGTTCCGGCGGTGATGTGCACGGTGGCGCCGACGAGCGTCCCGCCATCCGGGTCGGTGACCGCGATCAGCGGCGCCGTGTCGAGCGCAACCGGGGCGGATTTCTCCGTGTAGCTTGCGGTAGGGTCGACATTGGCGAGCACCGCCGGGTCGTTGAGCGCCGTGAGCACGACGTCGTTGCCGTCGCCGCCGGCATAGGTGATGGAATAGGTGCTGCCCCCTTGCGTGAATTGAGCGCCTTCGGCCAGGCCCGCGAAAGTGCCGGACACGGCATCGCTGCCGTCGTTGTCGATGATGGTCAAGGCCGAGCCGGTCGCGGGATGGAAGCTCGCCAGGAGCGACGTCGAGAGAGTGCCGGCGAGCGTCACCGAGCCGTTGACCACCACCTGGTCGTAGCCGCCCAGACCCGGCGTCGCGCCAGAAATCTCGACCAGGAAGTTCGAGCCTGACTGCAGGTCGAGATTGCCGGTGGTGAGAATGTCGGGGCTGGCGCCCGGCGACAGCGTGCCGCCGCTCTCCACAGTCACGGCGCCGGTTGTGCCCGAGCCGGCGAGCGTGCCGCCGCTCTGCACAGTCACGGCGCCCGTTGTGCCCGAGCCGGCGAGCGTGCCGCCGCTGTGCACCGTGGTGGCCGAATTGACGATCGAGCCGTCCACCTGCAGCGTGCCGGCATTGACGTTGGTGGGGCCCGTATATGTGGCGATGTTGGTGAAAATCAGCGTGCCGATGCCGGTCTTGTTGAGCGGGCCGGTCCCATCGATCACGCCCGACTGCATCGCGCTGCCGCCGGTCTGGTCGAACGTCACCCCCAAGGTCGCGCCCGCGAGCGTGATGGCTTCCGCGATCGTCACGCCGGGGGCGTAGGCCAGGATCGCGGCATCCGCCGCGGTGGTGCCGGCGCCGGCGCCCGTCGCGCCAAGCGACGTGTTGCTGTTGAGGCCGGTGGTGCCGGCGTTGAGGAAGGTTTCGCCCGTATAGGTATTGGCGCCGTTCAGGTTGGTGATGCCGATGCCGTTTTGCTGAAAGTCACCGGAGCCGGAAATCACGCCACCAATCGTGAAAGCCTCGTTGCGGTTGACGTCAAACACGCCGTCGTTGTGCACATTGCCCAGGTCGGAGATGCCGGTGCCCTGGAGCACGAGCGTTCCGCCGGTGATGTCGAGGGCGAACGCGGTGCCGGTGATGTTGGCGCCGGCCGTGAGCGTGGTGGTGCCGCCGTTGACCTGAACGCCGACGCTGCCGCTGATGGCCGCGGTGGAATCGATGGTGTTGTCGGTTCCGCCGATCAGGTGGACGCCGATGCCGTTCGATGCATCGAGCGCGCCGTTGACGGTGATGTGGATATTACCCGCCGTCGACGCGTCGGCACGCACGGCGTCGCCGCTCGAGAAGATCGCCGCGGCGGTCACGTCGATATCGCCGCTGGCGCCGTTCGCCGCCGCATCGATGCCCATGCCGACCCGATCGGAATTGGTACCGATCAGCCCGTCGGGCATGTTGACGATGACGCCGGCATTGCCGCTGGCGCTGATGCCGACGATGTCGCTCGCGCCGACGCCCGTGGCGGTAATCGTGCTGGCGGACGTCACCGACACCAGGCCGCTGCCGGCATTGGTGGCGTGGATGCCGAAGCTCGCGCTGCCGGACACCGTGTCGGTGATATCGATGGTGCGCCCGCTGTTGGTGGTGACGGTGACGTCGCCAGTGCCGCCAGCAGCCTGCTGCCGGGCGTTGATGCCAGCGGCGGTGTTGCCGGTGACGGAGATCGAGCCGCCGATGCTGGCCACAACCGTAATGTCGGTCGCGGTGCCGGTTACGGCATGGGTGTAGGCGCCGATGCCCTCCTGGTTGGCGGCGCCGGGCGAGCCGACCGTGATCGTGCTGCCGCTGCTGGCGGTGATGGTGATGTTGCCGGTGCTGACGACGTCGTTCCCGGTATTGGGATCGTCCGTGTAGTTGCGCGCAAAAATGCCGGAATTGTCGTCGCCGCCGGTCACCGAGATCGTACTGTTCGCGCCGGTGGTCACCAGCACCGCGTGGGTGCTGATCGTCTTGGCGCCGCTGGCGGCGAAGATGCCGGAATTGCTGCCGGAACCGGTCACGCTGATGCTGCTGGTGCCCAGGCCGTTGAGGACAGAAGCGACGCCGGCAAGGCTGTCGGCATGAACGCCCGCGATGCCGGTGCCGTTGGCCAGGACGGTGCTTGTCCCAATGGTACTGCCGAGGGTGACGCTCGCGTTACCGCCGGTGCCGCGCGCCTTGGCGAAGATACCGCCGTACGTGTCGGCATCGCCGGTCTGGCTGACCGTCACGTCGCCGGCCAGGTTCACCGTGACGTTGCCGGTACCGCTTGCCGCGACCTGGTCGACGATGAGCGCGCCGACGGAGCCATTGGCGGTCGTGGAGATGTTGTTGTTGACGTTCGCAATGAGGTCCCCGGCGCCCGCCTGCGTCTGGGTGAGGACGACGCCGCTAGCCACCGTGCTGCTGACGGTGCCGTTGCCGATGTAGGTGACGTTGTTGCCGCTGCCGATGAGCGACAGGGCGTCGGTGCCGGTGGTGTTTGCCGGCAGCAGGGTCTGCGAGATGCCGGCGCCGGCCTCAAGATCGACCGTGACGACGTGGCCGCCCTGAGGCTCGAATTCCAGGCCGAAACCGGTGACCGACGCTCCGCCCGAAATCGTCGCAACAATGCCGTCGTTGTAGCGCCAGGCGCGGGTATCGGCGGTGAACGGCGTGGCGACATTATCGGTGCGGCCGTCGGTGGTGGCGGTGGTGTCGACGGTGATGAGAACCGGATTGTTGTCCGCTGCGGTTATTGACACTGACCCCTCCTGCCCACCGCTATTTTTCCTGCCGCTCCCCCGAGCGGCGCACGACGAACCTCATGCCGGATGGTGGCGCGCGCGGGGCCCGCCGGCGCGACCTCTCCGGCGTTCGGTCAAACTCCCATGGCTACCGGCTGACGTCTCAGCCGGCAGGTCACGAGCCCATGGCTCGGTAGGAAGTTTACTGTACCAAGCAGCCGCAGACCAGCCCTTCGCAAAGCCCCAGGCTTCTATCGCTGGCCCCCCGCATCGACCCCTACCAGGGGCGCCGGGCCGCCGGGAAGGTTCCGTTAAGGATGTATGGCCACTAAAGCCGCCGGTTAACCTTGGAGATATGGCGGGGCTGTAGAGATCGGGCCCGGACACCTGTGAAACAGCCATGTTCCGAGTCCTGACCAGCTTCACGACCGAGCGCGACCGGCGGATCGCCGGGCTGGCCGGCTTCCTCTGCCTGTTGGCGAGCGTGGCCGCGGTCACGCTGTGCTCGGTCGCGGTCGCGTGGATCGTG
The DNA here is from genome assembly GCA_035259885.1 of Xanthobacteraceae bacterium. GTDB lineage: Bacteria > Pseudomonadota > Alphaproteobacteria > Rhizobiales > Xanthobacteraceae > DATFWC01. Next base: position 7,404 of record DATFWC010000762.1, on the reverse strand, counting down.
ACCGGCGTCGCCATGGCGATCCTCGGCTTCGCGCTCGGCGCCTTGTTCGCCCATCGCCGCCTGCGCGCGCACAACTCCCGCCTCGACACCGCCGTCAATCACATGCCGCAGGGCCTGCTGATGTTCGACGCAGCAGGCCGTCTGGTCCTGTGCAACGAGCGCTATTGGCAGATGTACGGACTGTCGCCCGACGTCGTGACGCCAGGCTGCACGCTGCGCCAGCTGCTCGATCGCCGCATCGGGACCGGCACCTTCTCCATGAACGACCCCGATCAGTACGTCGCCGATCTGCGGGCCGCCATTGCCAAGGGCGAGACCGTCAACAAGATGGTCGAGCTCACCGACGGCCGCACGATCGCGGTCTCCAGCCGTCCCATGCCGGGCGGCGGGTGGGTCGCCACCCACGCGGACATCACCGAACTGAAGGAGGCCGAGAAGGCGGTCGCCGCCGCGCGCGCGGAAGCCGAGCGCGCCGAGCGCGAGGCGCGGGCGGCGCATGCGCGCCTGCTCGATGCCGTGGAGGTCATGCCGGAAGCCGTCGTGCTTTGCGATGCCGACGACCGTTTCGTGCTGTGGAACCGGCGCTACGCCGAAATGTACCCGCACCACGTTCACATCAAGCCGGGCATGCACTTTGTCGACGCCGTGCGCATGTCGCTTGAGGCCGGCCTGCATCCGGAGGCGAAAGGCCGCGAGGAGGAATGGCTGGCGGCACGGCTCGAGCGCCACCGCCAGAAACATTCGAGATACGAGCAGCAACTGAAGGATGGCCGCTGGATTCGCGTCGACGAGCGCCGCACCTCCGACGGAGGCAGCATCGGGATCCGCATCGACATCACGGAGCTCAAGCAGCGCGAGGCCTCGTTCCGGCTGTTGTTCGAAGAGAACCCGATTCCCATGTGGGTCTACGACCGCGAGACCCTGCGATTCGTCGCCGTCAACGAAGCCGCGATCGAGCAGTACGGCTACAGCCGCGAGCAGTTCCTCAAGATGGCGCTGGTCGACATCCGGCAGGAGAAGGACTGGGAGGAGGTCGGCCAGAACGTCAAGACGATGGGCACCCACTATCGCTCGGGGGAGCGCACCTGGTGTCATCGCAAGGCCGACGGCACCGAGATCGACGTCGCGGTGTTCTCGCGGCCGCTGATCTACGAGGGACGGCCGTGCTCGATCGGCGCCATCTTCGACGTCACCGAGCGCAAGCGCGCGGAAGACGAAGTGCGCCGCACGCGCGAGTTCCTCAACACCATCGTGGAAAACGTGCCGGCGCTGCTCCTTGTGAAGGAGCCGCGCGAGCAGCGCTACATCCTGATCAACCGGCAGGCCGAGGAGTTCTTCGGCATCTCCCGCGATGACGTCATCGGCAAGACCGCCTACGACATCTTCCCGTCGGGCCAGGCCGATGTCATGGGGCGGCGCGACAAGGAAGTCTTGCGTACCGGCGTGCCGATGCTGGTCGAGGACAACCGGGTCGAGACGGCCGCCATGGGCGCGCGCCTGGTCACGTCGAAGCGGATCGCGATCCGCGATGACCAGGGAGAGGCGCAGTATCTGCTCACCGTGATCGAGGATGTGACCGACCGCAAGCGGCAGGAGGACGAGGTCCGCCGCACGCGCGAGTTCCTCGACACGGTCGTCGAGAACGTGCCGGCCACGCTGATCGTGCGCGACGCCCGCGACGGACGCTATATGCTCATCAATCGGTCGGGCGAGGAGCTCTACGGCGTCACGCGCGACGAGATGGTCGGCAAGACGCCATACGATATCTTCCCGTCGGACGAGGCCGAGGCCATCGTGGCGCGTGACCACGAGGTGATGCAGTCCGGTCAGACGATGATCGTCGACGGGCTCTCGGTACACACCCCGCGCAAGGGCGTGCGGCTGGTGCGCAGCAAGCGGCTCAAGATCGAGGGACAGGACGGGTCATCGCAATACGTGATGAGCTTCGTCGAGGACATCACCGAATACAAGCGCGCGGAACAGCGGATCGCGCATCTGGCGCATCACGACGCGCTCACCGATCTGCCCAACCGCGTGTCGTTTACCGATCGTTTCGCAGCTACGCTTGAGCAGGCCGCCAGGTCCAACCACAGCTTCGCCATCCTGTGCGTCGACATCGACCGCTTCAAGGAGGTCAATGACGTGTTCGGCCATTCGGCCGGCGACGCCCTCCTGCGCGAGGTGTCGCGGCGCCTGTGCGTCGCGGCCGAAGGCGCCTTCCTGGCGCGGCTCGGCGGCGACGAGTTCACCATCATCGCGGAAGGGCCGCAGCCCGCGACCGCCGAAGCGCTGGCCGAGCGCCTGCTCGCCGGCGTGGCCGAGGATCTCGACATCGCCGGCCACCGGCTGCGCATTGGCTTGAGCGTCGGCATCGCCATCTATCCGGCCGACGGACGCGATGCCGGGGCGCTGCTGGCCAATGCCGACGCGGCCCTGTATCGCGCCAAGGCCGAAGGCCGCGGCACCTACCGCTTCTTCGAGCCCGACATGGACAAGCGGCTGCGCGAGCGGCGCGCGCTGCAGCATGACCTGCGCTCGGCGGTGGAAAAGGGCGAGCTCAGCCTGCACTATCAGCCGCAGGCGCTGATCGGCGGCGACATCATCGGCTTCGAGGCGCTGGTGCGCTGGCAGCATCCGAGCATCGGCACGGTGCCGCCCCACGTCTTCATCCCGCTGGCGGAAGAAAACGGGCTGATCATGGCGATCGGCGAGTGGGTGCTGCGCGAGGCCTGCCGCGAAGCCGCGTCGTGGCCGCGCCACCTGCAGATCGCGGTCAATCTGTCGCCCATCCAGTTCCGCCACGGCGATCTCGCCGCGCTGGTGCATTCGATCCTGCTCGAGACGGGCCTCAATCCCAGTCGGCTCGAGCTGGAAATCACCGAGGGCGTGCTGATCGGCGAGTTCTCGCGCGCGGTGTCGATCCTGCGACGGCTCAAGGCGCTCGGCGTGCGCATCGCCATGGACGATTTCGGCGCCGGCTATTCGTCGCTGTCCTACCTGCAGTCGTTCCCGTTCGACACGATCAAAATCGACCGCGCCTTCATATCCAACGTCGACTGCAACCCGCAGTCGGCCGCCATCGTGCGCGCCGTCATCGGGCTGGCGCGCGGATTGAGCGTGCCGGTGGTGGCGGAAGGCGTCGAGACGCGCGACCAGCTGGCGTTCCTCGCCCGCGAAGCCTGCGACCACGTCCAGGGCTACCTGATGGGCCGCCCGGCCCCGATCGACGCGTACGCGCGGATCGTCGGCCGCCCGGCCGGGCCCGGGTCGATGCCGGCACAGGCCGGCTAGGCGGCTGACCGGCCATTTGCCGGGATTGCCCAGGTGTTGAGTCAGGGCCCAGACCGCGCCCGGCGCCGGCTATTTCTTCTTGTCAACTGGACATGCACTTGTAGAGAAACGACCAGCTCTTGCGGCCTTCGAGCTTCTGCTTGTGCGACTGCTTCTGGCAATTGGCCCATTTGGCCTTGTCCTTGGCCCAGCCCCTCTTGGCCGCCGCCCACTGCTTTCGCGTCCACGTCTCGACCTGGGATACTGCGGATGGTTCGGATGACGTCCGTGCCTGCTGCGCAAGGGCAATTCCACCGCGGGCGCAGCCCCAAGGGCGCAACACCGCCACCCTCAACGCCGAAGACGGCGGGCAGTTCCGTGCAATCGTCCGGATCCTGCCGCGCTGCGTAAACGGCCGAACGTGCCTGGGTGAGCCGCCGGCTGCCATCCGCGCCGTGGATAAGCCCGCCAAACGCTGGCATATTGGCCGCGACAGCGATCCCGGCCGCCGCCGGCGTGCGCCATCGGGATCCGGGAGGACACCATGCCGTTCGCGACCGCCACCTTTCCGGTCATTTTGTTCGGTCTTGCGCAGGCGCTGAAGCTTGCCCGGCGCCGGCACCCGGCCTTTGCGGCGCGCCTGCGCGAGCGCAACCTCGTCGCGCAGATCAAGGCGCGCGACGAGGGGATCGGCCGCTGGTTTGAATTCCGCGACGGTCGGGTGAGATCGCGGCGCGGCCTGCATCCGGCACCGGACGTCACGCTGGCGTTCAAGAACGCCGGGATCGCCGCCTCGCTGCTGATGCCGCCGATCAACTGGCTCGACCAGGTCAACGCGCAGAAGGATTTCAAGCTCACGGTCGACGGCCCCGAGGATCTCACCAACTGGTTCGCCCAGACCATCATGCTGTCGCAGACGGCAGGCTGGCGCTTCGGCACAAAAATGCCGGACGGCAGCATGCGCTATTGCAACATGACCAACGGCGGCCCGGTCTTCGTCTACGTCCGCGACGGAAAGATCGTGCGCATGACGCCGATCGAGTTCGGCGATGACGATCCGCCGCCGTGGACGATCGAGGCACGCGGCCTGAAACTCACGCCGCCGCGCAAGACGACGCTGGCGCCGCATGGCCAGAACGCGAAGTCGATCGTCTATTCGCCTGACCGCCTGCTCTACCCGATGCGGCGCGTCGACTTCGACCCAAATGGCGCGCGCAATCCGCAGAACCGCGGCAAGTCCGGCTACGTGCGCATCTCGTGGGAGGAGGCGCTCGAGCTGGTGGCCGCCGAGATCAAGCGGTGCAAGCGCGGCCACGGGCCGGGCGCCATCGCGGTCTCGCACGGCTCGCACCACACCTGGGGCAATATCGGCTACTACTTGTCGGCCCTGTTCCGCTTCGCCAACGCGGTCGGCATGACGCGCGTGCACCATAACCCCGACTCGTGGGAAGGCTGGTACTGGGGCGCCGTGCACCACTGGGGCTACACGCTGCGCGTCGGCCAGTCGGAGACCTATGGCACGGTCGAGGACTGCCTGCAGAACTGCGACATGATCGTGTTCTGGGCGGCAGATCCCGAGACCACCAGCGGATCATACGGCGCGCAGGAAGGCACGGTGCGCCGGCAATGGCTGAAAAAGCCTGAGCTCGGCATCAAGGTTGTGCACGTCGATCCCTACTATAACGCGTCGGCGCAGTTCCTGCCGGGAAAGTGGTTCGCGCCGCGGCCGACGACGTCGGTCGCCATGGCGATGGCGATCGCCTACGTGTGGATCAAGGAAGACCTCTACGACAAGGATTACGTGGCGACCCACACGGTCGGCTTCGACGCGTGGAAGGCCTACCTCCTGGGCGAGGAGGACGGCATTGCGAAGACGCCCGAATGGCAGGAGCGGGAGACCGGGGTGCCGGCCAAGGACGTGCGCGCGCTGGCGCGCGAATGGGGCCGCAAGCGCGTCTATCTGGCGCCCGGCGGCTGGGGCAACGGGCACGGCGGCGCCTGCCGCAACCAGACCGGAATCCAGTGGGCGCGCGTGATGGTCTGCCTCACCGCCATGCAGGGCCTGGGCAAGCCCGGCATCAACATGGGCAACCTGCAGTGGGGCACGCCGATCGACTTCCAGTTCTATTTCCCCGGCTATTCCGAGGGCGGCATGTCGGGCGACCTGGAGAACACCGCCATGCCGGTCGAGCTCTATCAGCGCATGCCGCAGCTTCCCAGCATGAACTCCAACGCCCAGACGATCCCGCGCATCTGGCTCCCCGAGGCGATCGTCGACGGCAAGGCGGAAGGCTATCGCTGGGTCGGCAAGTCGATCGAGCACCAGTTCGCCAGGTTCGTCTATCCGGCGCCCGGCCACGCGCCGGTCAGGATGTTCTACAAGTACGGCGGCTCGATCCTCTCCACCATGAACAACTCGAACCGCCACGTGCGGATGTACCAGTCGGAGAATCTCGAGTTCGTGGTCAACCAGTCGATCTGGTTCGAGGGCGAGGCGAAGTTCGCCGACGTCATCCTGCCGGCCTGCACCAATTTTGAGCGCGTCGACATCAGCGAGTGGGCCGGGCTCGGCGGCTACGGCCACCACGGCCAGCAGCAGCTCAATCACCGCGTCATCGTGTTCCAGGCGCCAGCCATCGCACCGCTTGGCGAGTCGAAATCCGACTACTGGATCTTCAACGAGATCTGCAAGCGGCTCGGGCTGGCCAACTATTTCTCCGAAGGCGTGAACGAGATCGACTGGGTCAAGCGGGCGTTCGACGCCTCCGACATGCCCAAGGTGGTCAAGTGGAAGGATTTCATCCGCAAGGGCTATTACGTGGTGCCGGCAGAGAAGGAGAAACTGCGCGCGCCGGTGTCGTTCCGCTGGTTCTGGGAGAATCGCAAGAAGGACGTGCCGGAAGCGCAGCCGCTGCCGTCCGACTACACGGAAGAATACGGGCGCGGCCTGCAGACCCAGTCGGGCAAACTCGAGTTCGAGTGCAACAGCCTCAAGCGCTTCAAGGATCCGGAGCGACCGCCGATCGTGAAGTACGATCCCGCCTGGGAGGGGCCACATTCCGACCTGGCCGGACGCTATCCGCTGCAGCTGCTGACGCCGCACTCGAAATACAGCTTCCACACCCAAGGCGACGGCAAGGACTCGTTCCTGCTCAACATCGCCGATCACCGCGTCAACATCGACGGCTACTATTACTGGATCATCCGCATGAATGCCGAGGATGCGGCGGCCCGCGGCATCGGCAGGCATGAGCTGGTCAAGGTGTTCAACGACCGCGGCGCCGTCATCTGCGCCGCTCTGCCGACCCAGCGGCTGCCGCGCGGCGTCTGCCACGGCTACGAATCCTCCGCAGTCTACGATCCCATGGGCGAGCCAGGCAAATCGGTCGACCGCGGCGGGTGCCTCAACCTGCTCACGTCCGAGCGCACGCAGACGAAAACCACCCATTCGCTCGCCGGCGCCAACGCGCTGGTGCAGATCGAATTGTGGGACGGGCGCACCGAGCACCTGTCGGAGACGTTTGCGCGCATGGACCAGGATGCCGACGTGCGCCGCACGCTCAAAGAGGCGCAGCTCGTGCCGGCGAAGTGAGCTTGAGCACGTGCAGCATGCTCGGCGCACTCCCTCTCCCCGGTGGGGAGAGGGTTGGGGTGAGGGGGCAAGTGACTCTCCATAGGCCCTTGCCCCCTTACCCGGATCGCTTCGCGATCCGACCTCTCCCCACCGGGGAGAGGTGGAGCAAGTGGCGGAGCCGGCGCTAACGAACGAAGAGCAATGCTATGAAAAAATGGAACATGGTCATCGACGTCGCCGAGTGCACCAACTGCAACCTGTGCACGCTCGCCGCAATGGATGAGTATGTCGGCAACGATTTTCCCGGCTACACCAGGCCGATGCCGAAGCACGGCCACAGGTGGATCGACATCCTGCAGAAGGAGCGCGGGCAGGTGCCGATGATCGACATCGCCTACCTGCCCACCATGTGCAACCATTGCGACGATGCGCCGTGCGTGGCCAGGGGCGGCGGCGCGATCACCAAGCGGGCCGACGGGATCGTCCTCATCGACCCTGAAAAATCCAAAGGGCGAAAAGACTTGGTGGACGCCTGCCCCTACCGCCACATCTGGTGGAAC
>DATFWC010000761.1:0-5084 GCA_035259885.1 Xanthobacteraceae bacterium | reverse complement strand
TCTACGTGCGCCCCTACCGTGCGTGGTATCGGCGGCCCTATTTCGGGACGATCGTCGGCGGCGTGGCGCTGGGCACGATCCTGACGGCAGCCGCCGTCGGCGTGGCGCCCGCCGCACCGCCGGCCGACGGCCTGTGCTGGTACTGGGCTGACCCGTCCATGACCACCGGGTACTGGGACTACTGCAATTAGCCGATCCAGGGCTGGGCGGCGGAGCGGCGGCGGCAATGCTGGCGCCCCGCCGTTCGTCTGAGTCAATGTCGGCCGTCCCGCCGCCGGGCGATCCCCTGACGCCGCCTATCCCGCCACGACGGGCACCGGCTGCAACGCCGGCGCGCGCGCCGGCCGTTCGCTGTCCTCGATCCTGCCGCCCCATGCGATCAGCGTTACGGCCGCGATCAGCATCGAGATCCCGATCGCACTCACCAGCACCTGCATGGCCACGCCGCCCTCGCACTGGACCAGGGCGGCGTGCGCCACGAAGGACAGGAGCACGCCCAAACTGAAGATCTCCAGCGAGTGCATGCCGCAGCGCACCAGCGGGCGCACGAGCGGCGAGCGGAGCATCGGGTGGTCGCGGCCGATGAGGCGGACGGTCAGCAGGGCGAGCGCCAGAAAATGCCCCAGGCGCAACACGTCGAGATTGGGCTTGCTGATCGGATACATCCACGCGCACAGCCAGGCCGGAATGGCATCGGCGAGCGCCGGCACGCGCCAGCTCGTCACGATGGTCAGGGCGAACACGAGGTAGGCGACCGCCCCCGCCGTCGCGGCGCGCGAGCGCATCAGGCCGGCAAGCCGCGCGGCGCCGCCGAGCGCACACCAGGCTCCGAACAGGAACAGCAGCTGCCAGGCCAGCGGATTGAAGCACCACGCGCGGCCCGAATGCGACGTAAGGGCCCAGCCCCGGCCATGCGCCACGGCATAGAGCGCAGCCGATGCCAGCAGCGTCAGGTGGGGCCGGCGCAGGAGCAGCCACAGCATCGGAACGAAGCCGACCAGCACGGCGATGTACATCGGCAGCACGTCCATGTTGGCCGGCTTGAAGCGCAGCAGCAGCACCTGAACGAACATGAAGCCGGGCTGCTCGAGGAAATCGGCAATGCCTGTTCGGGTGATGAACTGCGGATTGTCGGCGTTCGCGGCGATGAACACGATCGTGGCCGCGTAGATGACGAACAGGAAGACGTGCGCGATGTAAATCTGCCAGGCCCGCTTGAGGATGCGCGCCCCGGCCGCGACCGCACCCTCCTGGCGCATGGCCTTGCCGTAGACCAGGGCGGCCGTATAGCCGGAGATGAAGACGAAAATCTCGGTCGCGTCGCTGAAGCCGAAATTCCGCACGGTGAGCCAGCTGACCGCGTTGCCGGGAACATGATTGAGGAAGATGAACCAGAGCGCCAATCCCCGGAACAGATCCAGACGCACGTCGCGACCACCCGCCGGCGCCACGCGCTCAGCTGAATCCGCCCACGGGCGCCATGCGGTTGCGCCGCGGCAGCGCGCCCTCCACCAGGCGGAGATCCCGCGAAGCCGGTAATCGGCTGCGGCGAGATGAAGCTCGGACATCCCCATCCTCGTCAGAGAAAACTCTCCACGCGATCCGGACCATGGCGCGGATGTTGTGCAAATGAATGTGATCGGCGTCACAGGACCGTCGCTTTTGCCGCGCCGCCGCGCACCGCCCCTCCCCCCAAAGGAACTGGTGCGAACGCCCAGACGTTATCCAGGCGGAGAACCCGGGGCACGAAATCGGCCAAAAATGAAAGAGGCCCGAAATGCCTTCCGAATACGATTTCCTTTTGCCCTACTCGCGCTATTCCCGTTCCCTTCGTCGCACCGGTCGTGGCTGGCGAATGGCCCTGCTGGCCGGAGCGTTCGGCGCGGGCGTGGTTTCCACCACCCTCATCGTCGCGCTGCCGCTGCGCCCTTTTACCCATGACGACGGCACGAGCGACAAGGCTGGAAAGTCGGCGGCGAACAGGACGTCCGGCGCAACCTCGGCGCAACCCGAGCCGCCGCGCCCGTCGCGCGCCGTGACGCCCGACACCCCGGCCGAGTCGACGAACAGTTCGCCGCCCAAGCTGGCGGCGAAACCGGCTGAACCCCACGCCCCGACACGCACCGCAATGCAAGCGGAGCGCGCGGCGCCATCGATCACCGGCGCGGACGAACCGGTACCTCAGCCGCGCCCACGCCCCCTGGCCTTGGGCAAGGAGCAGCCCGCCGCCCCGGTCGAATCGGCGACGGCCAGCGCGCCAGCGCCTGCGGGCGCAGCGGCCGAGAAGCCGACTGCGACGCCCTCAACCGATGGCGCCGTGGCCCCAATGGGCAACGACAGGCCGTCGGTGAGCGAGCCCGCCGTGGCCAGCCGCGACGCCGTGAGGGCATCGGCCAGCGGCGAAACAGCGCCGCAGAGCCACAGCGACGGGCGCGCCCGCGCGGAGCGTCGCCGCGCCAAGAGCGAGCGCACCATCGCAGCCAGATCCGAGCCGGCGGAAAAACCCGCGGCGAGGACCGGCGAGAGGCCGGCCGCGGCGCAGTCCGCTGACGGCGCTGCGGTCTCGCCGGTCCCGCGGGACAACGACAGGCCGGCCGCGGCCCCGGAGGGCAACGACCGGCCGCCGGTGAGCGAGCCCGCCGTAGCCAGCCGCGACTCCGAAACGGCACCGGCCAGCGGCGAAGCAGCCGCACAGAGCCACGCCGACCGGCGCGCCGGTGCGGAGCGCCGCCGCGCCAGGAGCGAGCGCAGCTACGCCACGCGCCAGGAGCGGCGCGAACTGTCCCGGCAGGAGCAGCGCAGGATCGCGCGGACGCGCGATGATCAGGAGCAGCGGCAATACCGCAGCGTTGTGCGCACGCGCGACGATGATTACGGGCGCGAGTTCGTCGACTCTTACGGCGGGCGCGAGTTCGTCGACGCTTACGGCGTTCGCCGCGTCATCCTATCGCGGCGCGGTGACCGGAGCCGGGTGGCTGCCGACGCCTACGGCGATCGCGCCAGGGCCTTCGAGGGCGGCTGGCGTCCGCGGCGTTTCTTCATGTTTGGGCCATTCGACGACGAGCAGAATTGACGGCGCGCGCCGCCTTCACCAGTGGCTGCGCACGACGGCGTCGAGCATCGCGGCGCCGGAGACGATCGCACCCGGTACCGCCAACATCGCCGTGACCCACTGAGGCGGGGCGCGATTCAGCGCTGCCGCGATCGCCAGAGCGGCCGGCGGCAACACGATGGTGAAGTACCGCCCCTGGACGCCATGTATCCACGGCGCGTCGATCGGCGTCCACGCCAGATAGAAGATCAAAAAGATCGCCACCCAGTAGCCCAGCACGATCAGGCCGGCAATGCCCGCAATGCGCGCGCGCGTGGCTGGAGCAAGCTCGATCTGCACGAGACAGCTTGCGAGGAACAGCGCTGTCAGCAGCAGGTAGATCGGCAGCGCCAAGTGGATGTCACGCCAGCCCAGCCCACCGATCGCCTCGCGCCACAGGTCGTAGGCGTTGGCAAGACTGCCCAGCGTCGCCGCCAGGAAATGGTCGGGGTGGTGGACGAGAAAGGCAAGCTTCCACCCGAGGCGGAATTGCTCAGGCGGCGCGCCCGTTCCCTCCACCATGCGCCACGCGCCCATATCTGCCGATGTGAGGAACAGCCAGAGGAAGGTGAGCGCCACGCCGGGGGCAACGATCACGACCGCCGTCCGCCAATATGCCGGCAGATCCTTGAGCGGACGCGTGGTGCCTTCCAGCAGGACGAAGGGGGTTTGCGACGGCTTCACCAGGACGCACAGCGTCATCCACAGCGACCGCTGCCCGGTTCCGCCACCACCCTGTGCGGCGGCGCGCAGGCACAAGGCGGTCACCACCATGGCGAAGCTCAAGGCGGCGCCGTCGGGGCTGACGAACGTGCGCTGGTACAGCGCGATGGGCAGCATGGCAATGAACAAAAATGCCCATTTCAGCGACGGCACGACCGCGATGGCATAGGCGGCAACGGCCGTCATGGCGGCAAATCCGACAAGCCGCAGCAGCCACAGCATGGGCAGGAAATCGAGATCGAGCGCTCGGGCCAGCATCACGGCCGGCACGTAGGGCAGATAAGCCGCGGGAGAGTAGGCTTCCGAGCCGGCATAGAGCACGAAGACCGGCGGCGTGGCCGGATCGGCGTCGCGCTTGCGGCGGAAAAATTCGGCGAAAACGTCGCGATAGTTGAAGCCCTTGGTGCCGAACTGGTACCGCACGGCTTCGAAGAACTGATAGTCCTCGTTGAGCCTGGGCGCCAGGAAAAGGCCTCTGCGGCCCTTTTCATCCGTCAGCGAGGGGATCAGCTGCCCGTGCGAGATGCCGTAGATGCGCAGAAAATGCGCCGGCTCGTCGGCGCCGCGCAGCGGCGGATTGAGGAAGATCGCCGGTACGCCAAACAGGGTCGACAGCAGGACGAACAACGCCACCGGCCGCCGCAGCAGGTTCGCCATGTTTCGCCGGTCACGCACCGCCATCGGGTCGGGCGTTGTCGGCAAGGCCGAGTTTCCGATCACTGCCATGCGGGTTCGGCACGCTCAACTGGCCGGGTCGGCAGAAGCAAATGCCTGCAGTCTACGGGCAAAGCAATACCCTCGGGCCCGGGGCGCGGGTCCGAGGGTAGTTTCGCGAGGATCAATGCGGCTACGCGGCGCGACGGTTGACCTTGCTCTCCGCCATGACGGTGAGCTTCTTGTCGGCCGCTTTTTCCTCTTCGAGGTTCTGCTGCAGCAGGGTAGCGCAGTCGCTGCGGCCGAGCTGGTTCGCCCAGGCGATCAGGCTGCCGTAGCGCGTGATCTCGTAGTGCTCGACCGCCTGCGCGGCCGCAATGAGCGCCGCGTCCAGCACCGCCTTGTCGGCGACCTCGCCGGCGACGTCCTCGGCTTCTTCGATGATGCCGTCGATGGCGGGACAATCGACACCCTTGACGTCCTTGCCGAGGGTTCGGAACACTTGCTCGAGCCGCTTCACGTGGTTCTCGGTCTCGCGCAGATGGCCCTGCAGACCTTGTTTCAGCTGCGGATCACTCGCCTTCTCGATCATCTCGGGGAGCGATTTTACGATCTG
>DATFWC010000760.1:0-2701 GCA_035259885.1 Xanthobacteraceae bacterium | reverse complement strand
ATGCCCAAGTCGGCGTTCACCGCCAATGCCCAGGCCAAGGTGTGCGCGGCGGCGCTGGCGAAACTGATCAACGGCGAGAAGCCGATCGAGCCAAAACTCATCAACACCTGCTACAGCCTGGTGGCGCCCGACTACGGCATCCACGTCGCCGGCGTATACCGGCCGGTGAACGGCGTGCTCACCGAAATCGAAGGGTCGGGCGGCGTGAGCAAGGCCGACGCGCCACACGACGTGCGCGCGCTGGAAGCGACGTTCGCCAATGGCTGGTTCAAGACGATCACCACCGAGGTGTTCGGCTGACGCGCAAATGCATGCTCGCCGGGGTGGCGCTGCTCGCTGCTGCGGGCGGCGCACCGGCCGGTGCGCAGGAGCCGTTGCGTCCCTACACGGTGGTGGGCGACGGCATCCCGGCCTCGCTGACCGGGCAGAAGGGCGATGTGGCGCGCGGCCGCGCGCTGGTGCTCAACCGCCAGAGCACCTGCCTGCTCTGCCACTCAGGCCCGTTTCCCGAGGAAAAGTTCCAGGGCAACCTGGCGCCCGACCTCAAGGGCACCGGGTCGCGCTGGTCCGAGGCGCAGTTGCGGCTGCGCCTGGTGGACGCCGCGAAGCTCAATGCCGCGACCATCATGCCGTCGTATTATCGCGTGCAGGGGCTTACTCGCGTCGCCCCCGCCTGGCGCGGCAAGCCCATCCTGTCGGCCGAGCAGATCGAGGACGCGGTGGCTTTTTTATCGACGCTGCGTGACTAGATAAGTGGCGGAGGACGCATGGCCCGATTGCCCCCGATGACCGCGACGCGCCGCCAGTTCCTGATCGTGGCCGGCGGCGCCGGTCTGGCGCCGCTGCTCACGCCAGCGCCCGCCGGCGCCACGGCCGATTCCATGGCGGCCGCCATCCGCGAGGTCTTGGGCGAAGCCACCGTGAGCGAGGGCAAGGTCAAGCTCGAGCTGCCGCCCCTCATCGAGAACGGCAACGCGGTGCCGCTCACCGTCTCGGTCGAGAGCCCGATGACGGACGCTGACCATGTGAAGGCCATCCATCTCTTCAATGAAAAGAACCCGCAGCCCAACGTGGCGAGCTTTCATCTCGGGCCGCGCGCCGGCCGTCCGAAAATTTCCACCCGCATCCGGCTCGCCGACTCGCAGAAGGTGATCGCCATCGCGCAGATGAGCGACGGCTCGTTCTGGTCCGACAGCGTCGACGTGGTGGTCACGCTGGCGGCCTGCCTGGAGGACTCGCCGCCATGACGCGCGCCCTCGTCAACATTCCGAAACAGGCCAAGCGCGGCGAGACCATCGAGATCAAGACGCTGCTGTCGCATCCGATGGAGACCGGCTACCGCCGCGACACGATGGGCCGGGCGGTGCCGCGCGACATCATCAATCGCTTCGTGTGCACCTACAATGGCGTCGAGGTGTTCCGCGCCGACCTGTTCCCGGCCATCGCCGCCAACCCGTTCCTCACCTTCTACACGGTGGCGACCGAGAGCGGCGAGCTCAAGCTGAGCTGGACCGGCGACGACGGCGAGACCCGGACCGAAACCGCAACCATCACGGTCGCATGAGCTTGTTCGGCGCGCCACGGGTGCGGACGCGAGGCATCATGGCCCTCGCGGTCGTCGCCACGGCGGCCGGCGCCACCGCACCCATCATGTCCGCCGAAATCCCGCCCGGCGAGCGGCGCTCCGGCTACGAGTTCATGAGCCCCGAGACCCGTGCCATGCAGGACGACGACAGCGCCAACCCCGGCACGTTCTGGGTGCTCGACGGCGAGACGCTGTGGAGCCAGAAGGCGGGCGAGGCGAACCGCGCCTGCGCCGACTGCCATGGCGATGCGCGCGACAGCATGAAGGGCGTGGCGGCGCGCTATCCGGCATTTTATGCGGCACGCAGCCGGCCGATCGATCTCGAGCAGCGCATCAACATCTGCCGCACCGAGAAGCAGAAGGCGCCGGCGCTTGCCGCCGAGAGCAAGGAGCTGCTGGCGCTCACGGCCTTCGTCGGGCGCCAGTCGCGTGGCATGCCGATCACGATCAGCGGCGACCGCCTGATCGAGTTCCTCGAGGCCGGCCGTTCGCTGTTCCACCGCCGCCAGGGCCAGCTCAATCTGTCGTGCAGCCAGTGCCACGACGACAACTGGGGCAAGGTCCTGGCGGGCAACACCATCCCGCAGGCGCATCCCACCGGCTACCCGATCTACCGGCTGGAATGGCAGGGCCTCGGCTCGTTGCAGCGGCGCCTGCGCAACTGCATGATCGGCATGCGCGCCGAGCCCTACGAGTTCGGCGCGCCCGAGCAGGTCGCGCTCGAGCTCTACCTGATGTGGCGCGCGCGCGGGCTGAAGATGGAGACGCCGGGGGTCAGGCCATAACATGCGCCCGTAGCCCGCATGGAGCGCAGCGAAATGCGGGAACAGCTTGTCGGCGGGAATCGGTCCGTGGTGAAGCCGCTCCCGGATTTCGCTTCGCTCCATCCGGACTACAAACTGGAGATCGTGGATGACCAAGGTGTGCGACTGCTTTCCCGAGCTCAAGGAGGTCATCGAGGCGCGCGAGCGGCGGTACCGCGAGCATCCGGAGAAGCGCGCGCCAGAAGGGCCGCAATCCTTCGTCGAGGTCAAGGTGACGTCGATCGGCCAGCTCAACGAGCTGGTCGAGTGCAAGCGCTCGGGCTTCAAGTTCATCATCAGCGAGCCGGTGCAT
>DATFWC010000759.1:0-2687 GCA_035259885.1 Xanthobacteraceae bacterium | reverse complement strand
CCCGTCCGGGCCAGCGAGTGCACCCAGCCGGCCATGCGCGACTTGGCGTTGGCGATGTCCTTCTTGGAGAAGAAATCCTCCGGTTTCACCCGATCCACCGGATAGAGCGGGCGCATGAAATCGCTCTCGTAGCCGAACGGCACCGTGGCATCGATGCCCATCCCGCCCTCGAACTGGGTGTTGGAGGCGGTCCACTGCTTGTCGCCCGCCGTCATGCGCTCGGCCGGCATGAACGTCTGGCCGCGCCCGCCGGGAATAGGGTTGAGAATGTCGGCGCGCGGGTTCACGCGCGTGGTGAGGCACCACATCACGTCGTCCATGGAATAGGGGTCGGTGTCCTCGCTCACCGCAATCGCCAGGCGCATGCCCTGCGAGCACGACAGGATGGCGGCGAGGAAATTGCGTTGCCAGCCTTCGTCGATCTGGTGCCGCTTCTTGACCTGGATGATGCAGCCGCCCCAGTCGGTCATGCAGTAGGGGATGACCACGTCCTGGATGATGCCGGGCTGCAGCCGGTTGCACAGCTCGAAGATCGTCGCCTCGCGCACCGTGGTGTCGATGTTGTGGTCGTCGAGCGTGTGCACACCGAGCGCAAAGATGATGGGCTTGCTCTCCGGCCGCCGCATGGTCACGGCGGTGACGTGGAAGGTCGGTGCCTTGTACGACTTGCCCATGTAGCCGGCCCACTCGGGGTGGAAGTGGAAGCGGCCCTGGACGCCAGCGTCCTCCGCCTCCTTGGTCTCGAAGCGGCGGTCGCGCGGATCGACATAGCCTTCCAGCACCAGCTCGGCGTCGGCGAGCGCCATGGCGTCGACCGTGCGCGCCTTGACCAGGCGGATGGGCACGCCCTGCACGGCGCCGGCGATGCCGATCTCGTCGCAGCCCTGTGGCATGATGGCGTAGCCGAAGCCGGCGCCGGCGAGCAGCGTGCACGCTGGCGGCACGCCGAAGCACATGGTGATCGGCACCGGCTGGTTGGACTTGTAGTACTTGTTGACCACCTGCCACATGTGCGAGCCGGGGGAGATCTGGAACGTGCCGACGTTGCCCCAGCGGAAATTCATGCGGTTGTAGCCGAGATCGGAGCCGCCCTCGAAGTGCTCGCCGGTGACGCAGCGGATGCCGGATCCGACCGTGAGCTCGGGCTCGATCGCGGTGTGCCGGATCGGCACCATGTACTGGTTCACGTCGTCCGGCTTCTCGATCACCACTTCCTGGCACGGCGCCTCGCGCTGCGCGATCTCGACCGGCTTGAGCGGGTGCGACAGCGCGTGGGCGAGCTTGCGCGTGCGCTCGACGTCGTCCGTCCAGCCGAACATCTTGTTGATGACGTTCATGTCGCCGAACAGGTTCGTCACCACGCGGTGGTTGGGCTTGTCCTTGACGTTGTGGAACAGGACCGGGCAGCCGCCGTCGAGGTGTTTTTGCAGGCCGGTGACTTCCAGGTCGGGATCCACCGGCTTGTCGGTCTCGATCAGGTCGCCCTGCTGGCGCAGCCAGTCCAGCGTGCCGCGCAGATCGCGCGGGCATTGCGGTTGCGTTTCGAGATCGCGCTTGCGAACGGCTTCCTGCATGGCGGCACCCCTGATGCGGCAGCGCGTGTCGCGCCACCCGGCTGGCCTCGAGCCTAGCACATCGGAGATGGCGGGAGACTATGCTCCCGTCATGGCCGGCCAGAAGCGGCGAAGATATTCGCGGAACCACACAGTGTAGCGTTCCGGCTGCGCGTCGATGTCACGCGCCAGCTCATCGGGTGTTTTCCAGCACCAGTCCGCCACCTCGCTCGGATCCGGGTCGGGCAAACCGTCGAAGCGGCCGCCGAACACATGCACCACCTCGTCCTCGATCAGGCCGCCCGGCACGTCGGCGCGGTAGTGCGTGGTGAACAGATGCGTGAGGGGGCAGGTGAAGCCCATCTCCTGCTTGAGCCGCCGCCCGGCGGCCTCGCGCGTGTCCTCGCCCGGCCGCGGATGGCTGCAGCAGGTGTTGGTCCACAACCCGCCCGAGTGATATTTTTCCGCCGACCGTTGCTGCAGCAGCAGGCGGTTGTGGCGGTCGCGCACGATTACCGAAATGGCGCGGTGGCGTACGCCGCGCTGGTGCGCCAAAAGCTTGCCCATGGTGCCGAGCGGCTGGTCGTCGGCGTCGACCACGATCACATCGTCGGCGGAATTTTCGGAGCGGCTCAGATCATTCATAACCTGGAGTGTAGGTCTGAGCGCTCAACGACTCCATCCCCCGGTGAGCGGTCTGCCGCATCAGCGTCGCAAGCACCTCGGCTGTCATCCCGGGCGCAGCGCAGCACGAAGTGGTGCGCTGCAGACCCGGGACCCAAGTACCCCGGCATCAGAAACAAGAGCACTGCCGGGGTACTTGGATCCCGGCTCTCGCGCTTCACGCTCGGCCGGGATGACCGCGGAAGAAACCGTGCGTCACATACCCTGACACGCGAACGCAGCATCACGCCATCTTCACGTATTCGAAATCGCCGGGCTTGTTGTCGATGCCCACCTTCGGCGGCGCGATCCAGTTGGCGAATTTTCCCGGCTCGCGTTGCGGCCGCATCAGGCTCTCGATGTAGTCGCGGTCCTGGTCCGACGGCAGGAATTCGCCCTTGCGTTTCTCCCACTCGGCATCGCTCAGCATGTTGCCGTCCGGGTCGGCGTGAATCTCGGCGAACTCGCCGA
>DATFWC010000758.1:0-12190 GCA_035259885.1 Xanthobacteraceae bacterium | reverse complement strand
CCCCCGGCGCCGCGCCCGGCCGGGGAGGCGAAAAGCGGCCGCAGACCCGCGGATTTAACGAGTTATTTACCGTAAAGCGGAAAAGTCGGTGCGGGGATCCGAGGGCCTGAGGGCTGCCTTTACCTGGCTTTAACAAGCACTTTCCGCGACGCGGGTTTTTAGCCCCTCCCGGCGCGAGAATCCGGAACGAGCATGAAAACTGCCGCTGCCTGGAACGTGAAGGGGGTCGGGATCGACGCGCGCGAGACCGCGCGCGAAGCCGCCCGGCGGGCTGGCCTTTCGGTCGGCGAGTGGCTCAACTCGGTGATCATCGATTCCGCCGACGGGGGCCAGGACGGCCACCTGACCGACCAGGAAGCCGAGAATTTTTCCGCCATCCGCCAGCAGCTCGACGCATTGACGGCGCGCGTCGGCACCATGGCGGCGCCCCCCTCGCGCGAGCGCCCCCGGCCCATGCGCGACAACGCCCCCGACCTGCGCGCCCTGGAGAACCGGCTCTCCAATCTCACCCGCGAGTTCACGCGGCGCGGCGACGAAACCCCGCAACGCATGGCCGACGCCATCCGCAAGCTCAACGACCGTCTCGATCACCTGATCGTCAACAGCGAAACGCGCCGGCCGCCGCTCCCCGAACGCCCGGATCCGACGGCGGCCGCCGTCAACGAGATCCGGTCGCGGCAGCAGGCGCTCGACACCGGACGCGCTGCCCGCCGTGTCGACGACGCCGCGAAGGCCTCCGAGGCGCCGCCTTCCGGACCGCGCATGACGGACCTGGACCAGCATCTGCGCGCGCTCACCCGTCAGCTCGAGACGATGCACCGCCCGTGCGGATTCGAGGATGCCGTGGCGGCGCTGCGCAGCGACCTCGGCAGCATCGGCGATGCGCTGGCGAAGGCCATGCCGCGTTGCGCCCTCGATGAACTTGAATCGCAGGTCGAGTCGCTCGCCAACCGCGCCGTGCGCGACCACCAAGCCGCCGACATGGCGGCGTTTGCCAGCATCGAGCAGCGCCTCGGCCAGATCCACGAGTCGCTCACCGGGCTCACCCCGGCGGAAAACATCGGCGGCTTCGAGGCCGCCGTCGAGGCGCTGTCGCGCAAGATCGACGTCCTCGCCGCCAACGGGCCGGACACCGCGGCGCTGCATCATCTCGAAGCGGCCATTGCCGAGCTGCGCCACATCACCGAGCGCGTGGCGTCGGGCGACGCGCTGGCGACACTGGCCGACGAGGTGCGCACGCTGGCCGAGCGCATGGACCGCTTTGCCGAGCCGGACAGCCGGGATGCGCTCGCCTCGCTCGAGCGGCGCATCGACTCGCTCAACGACGTGATCAACGCGCGCGTCAACGAGCCGGAACATCGCCATGCCTTCGCGTCGATCGAGCGGCGCATCGACAAGCTCAACGAGCTGATCAACGCCCGCGCGGCCGAGGCGGAAGTGCCGAGCCGGGTGGAAGCCATGATCGGCGCGCTGTCCATGCAGCTGCAGCGGCTCGATCTCGGCGAGAGCAACCGGGCGGCGCTGCACCATATCGAGGCGCAGATCGCGCAGTTGGGCGAGAAGATCGATACGTCCGAGGCGCGGTTCGGCCATGTCGAGGTGATCGAGCGCGGCCTCACCGACCTGTTCCATCAGATCGAGGACATCCGCGCCAATATCGGCGAGGCGTCGGCGTTCAAGCGCGATCTCGCCGACCTGCGCCTGACCCAGGCGGAGGCCGACCGCCGCACCCAGGAGATGCTGGGCGCGGTGCAGGACACCATCGACCGCCTGGCCGATCGCCTGACCACGATCGAGACCGAGCAGCGCGCCGAGCACGCCCGCCCGCACGCGCCAATCCCGGTCGCCGTCCCGGTGTCGCCGCGCACGCCGATGACCGCGCCGCTGGCGGCTGCCCCGCTCCCTGCAGCGCCGCTGGCCCCTGCACCGCAGGCAACTGCGCCGCCCGCGGCTGCGCCGCGGCCGCCTGCGGCCGAAGGCCCCGTGCTGGCGCCCCCACCAAGCCCCCCGGTGCGTCCGGCCATCGATCCGACGCTTCCGGCCAACCATCCGCTCGAGCCCGGCTCGATCGTGCCGCGCGGACGGCCGGCGACGGCGGCCGAGCGCATTGCCGCCTCGCAAGCCGTGCTGGCGCCGCTGAAGTCCACAAACGGGGCGGGCGCGCCGGGCGTACTGGGCGCGCCGGAGACCAACGAGAAGGCCAACTTCATCGCCGCGGCGCGGCGCGCCGCGCAGGCCGCCGCCGCCGAGGCCGGCCAGCCGAAGCGCGCCGATGACAAGCCGGCGGCGCCGGTGGCCGACGAGGCCGACGATGGCGGCGGCAAGTTCAAGCGCCCGCTGCTGCTCAGCGTGGCCGCAGCCATCCTGGTGATCGGCGCCACCCACGTCACCTTGACCATGCTCGGCTCGTCGGGGAGCCCAACGGTCGAAACGCCGGCGCACGCGGACGCCACGCCGGCGCGCAAGCTCCCCATCCCCCCCATCGACGCGGCGGCCAAGCCGGCGGGCGCGCCGGTTCCCAACAGCCAGCTGCTGGCGCCCACCTCGGTGTCGAACCTGTTCGGGCCGGCGCCGGCGCCACGCCAGGACGCCGCGCCAGCGGCGAACAATGCCGCGGCGGCCAATGCCGCGGCGGGAAATGCCGCGGCGGGAAATGCCACAGTGGCCAATGCCGGCGACATCACCGGCTCGCTCCCGAAGCAGGGCGACCCGCCGGCGGCGGCGCCGCCCGCCGACAGCCTGCCGGCCGCCATCGGCGGCCCCGGCCTGCGCGCCGCCGCCCTGGCCGGCAATGCAGCCGCCGAATACGAGATCGCGCTGCGCTATTCCGAGGGGCGTGGTATTGCGCAGAACTTCATCGAAGCCGCGCAGTGGTTCGAGCGCGCCGCCAACAGGGGACTGGCGCCGGCGCAATACCGGCTGGGCAGCCTCTACGAGAAGGGTCATGGCGTGAAGAAGGACCTCGACGCGGCGCGCCGGCTCTATCTCGCGGCGGCCGAGAGGGGCAACGCGCGCGCCATGCATAACCTGGCGGTTCTCTACGCCGAAGGCATCGACGGTAAGCCGGAATACAAGACCGCCTACCAGTGGTTCCGCAAGGCCGCGTCGCACGGCATTGCCGACAGCCAGTACAACCTGGGCATCCTCAACGCGCGCGGCATCGGCACCGAGCAGAACCTCGCCGAGTCGTACAAGTGGTTCGCCCTGGCGGCCCAGCAGGGCGACCAGGATGCCGGCCGCAAGCGCGACGACCTCGCCCAGCGCCTCGATCCACAATCGCTCGTGGCGGCAAAGCTCGCGGCGCAGACATTTACGGTTGAGCCGCAGCCGGAGGAGGCGACGACCGTTAAGGTGCCGGCCGGCGGCTGGGATCAGCCGGCGTCCGCGGCCGCAGCGCCGGCGCCGGCGCCCCCGCCGGCCAAGCCCAAGGCCGCGGCGCCCAAGCGGATCTGATGCGCCGACGCGCCGCAGTTCGATCCTGAAACGACCGTAACCGCCGCGCGTACGTCAACCAAGTTCCTTGAACTCGCCACACAGCTGATGGTGTTAGTGGCATAAAGGCTGTCTGGTGCTTGCAGAATCGCTGCGATACCACTCGATGGCGGCATCTGCCAAGAACAGCCGGTCCGCACCACCCGGCGGAAGACGCGCCCGTGCAAATCTACCTTCCGATCGCCGACCTCTCCGTCAACGTGTTCCTCATCTTCGTGATGGGGCTGGCGGTCGGGTTCATCTCGGGCATGTTCGGCATCGGCGGCGGCTTCCTGATGACGCCGCTGCTGATCTTCATCGGCATCTCGCCGGCGGTGGCGGTGGCCAGCGTCACCACCCACATCGCAGCCTCCTCGTTCACCGGCGCGATCACGTACTGGCGACGGCGGGCGCTCGATCCGGCGCTGGCGCTGATGCTGCTGGTGGGCGGCATAATCGGCACCACGGCCGGCGTGTGGCTGTTCTCGCTGCTGCGCTCGATCGGCCAGCTTGACCTCACCATCGGCCTCTCCTACCTGATCCTGCTCGGCACCGTCGGCTCGCTCATGGTGGGGGAAAGCCTGCAGGCCATCATCCGCGCGCGCCAGGGCAAGCCGACGGAGATCCGGCGCGGCGGCAGCCACATGTGGATCCACGGCCTGCCATTCAAGCTCCGGTTCAAGCAATCGAAGATCTACGTCTCGGCGATTCCCGTGTGGGGCATCGGCGTCATCATCGGCTTCATCGGCGCCGTCATGGGCATCGGCGGCGGATTCCTGCTGGTGCCGATGCTGATCTACATCCTCCGCGTGCCGACCAGCATCGTCATCGGCACCTCGATGGTGCTGACGCTGGTGACCATGGCCTTCGCCACCGTGATGCACGCCGCCACCAACCACCTGGTCGACGTGGTCCTGTCCCTGATCCTGATGGTCGGCGGCGTGATGGGCGCCCAGTTCGGCGCCCGCGCGGGGCAGAAGATCCGCAGCGAGCAGCTCAGACTCCTCCTGGGCCTGCTGGTGCTGGCGGTGGGCCTGCGCTTCGCGTTCGGCCTGGTGGTGCCGCCGGACGAACTGTTCACCGTGCGGCCGGCCGAGGGCACGATATGACGCGCGCGCGCTCCGTCCTCGCCGTCGTGCTGGCGCTCGCCGCCGCTGCACTGGCGGCAGCCAGCGCGCCGGCGCGCGCCGAGCGCCTCGTCACCTCGCTCTCCAACTATCGCGTCTCGATCGCCTCCAACTTCACCGGCGCCGAACTGGTCCTGTTCGGCACGGTCGATCGCGACGCCGCGACCGTGCCGCGGCGCGGCGGCTACGACCTGGTGGTGAGCGTGATCGGCCCGCGCCAGACCGTGGTCACCTGGCGCAAGGATCGCGTGCTCGGCATCTGGGTCAACGCCGAGTCGCGCACCTTCGTCGACGCGCCGAGCTATCTCGCCGTGCTGACCAACCGGCCGGTGGACATGATCGCCGGGCCGGATCGGCAGCGGCGCCTGCAGATCGGCCTCACCAACGTGCTGCTGCCGCAGGACATCGGCGGCGACGTGGCCGACGTGGTGCGCGACGATCCGTTTCGCATGGCGTTCGTGCGGCTGCGCACGGAGCAAGGCCTGTACCTGGAACGCACCAACGGGGTCACATTCCTGACGCCGACGCTGTTTCGCGCCGCGATCCCGCTGCCGGCCGATGCGCCGATCGGCTCCTACGAGGTGGACGTGAAGCTCCTGGCCGACGGCGCGCTGGTCGGGCGCGAGCGCACGGCGTTCGAGCTCTACAAGGTCGGCTTCGAGCAGGTCGTCGCCAACGCGGCGCGCTACCACGGCCTCGCCTACGGGCTCGCAACCGCCGGCCTGGCGCTGTTCGTGGGCTGGCTGGCGAGCGTGGTGTTCCGCCGGGATTGAGGCTAGCTGCGAACTTCCAGGAACAGTTCCGTCATGGCTTCAATCGATGACACCGTCGCTCGGTTCGATTTCAGGCCCGCGCAGCAGGCCGCTCACAACAGGAAGTTGCCCGACGACAGCTGCACGATGCCGACGATCTCTATCTCGAAATCCGCAATGCGGTCGCCGTTGACGTCACCGCTGACGACCGTGATGTCGTTGGCGGTGCCGTCCTGGTCGAAGGTCTGGTAGTGAAGCTCGCCGGCCTTGCCGCTGAATGCTTTCGTGCCGATGAACCTGAACCCCTGGTCGCCGGAGCGGTCGGTGCTGGCGTCGATACCCGCAAGATCGATGTCGTCCAATCCCGGCTGGAAGTCGGTGATGACATCGCGGTTGCCGGCGCCGACTGCGCTCTCGGCGACCGCGTTGAAGTCGAACAGGTCGTTGCCGCTGCCACCGGTCAGCACGTCGCGGCCGAGGCCACCAATCAAGCTGTCGTTGCCGGCGCCGCCGCTGAGTGCATTCGCTCCGGCATTGCCGGTGAGCCTGTCGGCAAATGCCGAACCGGTGAGATTCTCGATGCCGACGAGCTGTTCTGAGCCGGCGCCCGTGTACTGGCTGGTGAAGTTGAGATCGACGAACACTCCTGTTGCTACGCCCGCATAGGACACCGTATCGCTGCCCTCGCCGCCGTCGAAGCGATCATTCCCGCCGAGGCCGACAAGCGTATCGTCACCGCCCCCGCTGATCAGGTAGTTGTCCCCGCTCGTGCCGCGCAGCGTGTCCGCAAAAGCAGAGCCGGTGAGGTTCTCGATGCCGATGAGAGTGTCGGCCCCTTCGCCCGTGTTCTGCGGGCCGGCAACCGCAAGGTCGACGGTGACGCCCGCCGACGCGTCCGCAAAGGACGCCGTGTCGGAGCCGTTGCCGCCGTCGAGGATGTCGTCACCGCCGCGGCCCATCAATGTGTCATGACCGTCGCCGCCAACGAGTCGATTGGCCCCGCTGTCGCCTTTGAGGGTATCGAAACCCGCGGCACCGATGATGTTCTCTATGCTGATCAGCGTGCCGCCGGACTGCGGACCGCTGACGGCAAGATCCACCGTGACGGAACCCGTCGTGGCGTAGGACGCGGTATCATTCCCCGCCCCGCCGTCGAGAATATCGCCGCTGGAACCGATGAGCACATCGTTGCCGCCGCCGCCGAACAGCCGGTTGGCGCCGCTATTTCCGGTGAGCGTATCGTCGAAGGCCGAGCCAACGACGTCCTCGATGCCGACGAGCGTATCCGTGCCGCCACCACCGGTGGCTTGCGGACCGCTCACTCCGAGGTCGACGCGTACGGCGGCGGTGGCCTGCGCATAAGAAGCCGCGTCGCGGCCAGCGCCGCCGGTGAGCGTATTGACGCCCGCTCCACCCAGGAGCGTGTCGTTGCCGTCCCCGCCGAACAGCGAGTCGTTCCCGTCCCCGCCGTCCAGCGTGTCATCGCCGGTGGCCCCGTCGAGCCGATCGTCGCCGCCGAGCGCGAACAGCGTGTCGTTGCCGCCGCCGCCACTGAGGTCATCCGACCCCGCCGTTCCATTCAGATTGTTATCGTTGTCGTCCCCGGCAATGGGCGACGCCACCGTGCTGTCTGCGAACTGCAGCGTCTCGACATTCTTCACGCGGGTCGCAAGGCCGGATGACGAGGTGAGAACGAATGCCTGTTCCGCGGCATCGAACGTGATCGTATAATCCGCGCGGCGTCTGTCCAGGACGGCCGTATCGTTCCCTTCACCGCCGTCGAGCTCGTCGTTGAACCACGCGTCGTGGCCGATCAGCGTGTCGTCGCCGGCACCGCCTTCCAACGAATTCGCGCCGTCGTCGCCTTCAAGGGTGTCGTCGAAGGCGGAACCGGCGAGCCCCTCGATGAGGATGTAAGTGTCGCCCGCCGCGTCGCCGGTATTGGCTGCGGGATTGCGGAGGCTGGCGACGACGCCGCTCGTCGCGGTCTCGTAGCTCGCCACATCGACGCCGTCACCGGCGTCGATGGCCACGCCTTCATACCAGTTGGTGATATCGCCGTTGAAGAATAAATTGCCGTTGAGGACATCGGCACCAGCGCCGCCGATCAGGCGGTCGTCCCCAAGGCCGCCCATGATGATGTTGCTTCCTTCGTCGCCCGCGAGACTATCGTTGAGGATGGACCCCAGCAGGTTCTCGATGCCGTCATAGCTGTCGCCCGCGGCGATGCCAGTGTTGCGCGAGGGATCCTCGAGATCGACGGTGATGCCGGTGCTGATGTCCACGGTGCCGTGGATGTAGCTCACAGTGTCGAGGCCATCGCCGCCCTCGAAGCGGGTATTCCCGCTTATGCCGAGGAACAAGTCGTTGCCCACGCCGCCAATGAGCGTGTCCTTGCCGCCCTGTCCAAACAGGATGTCATTGCCGCCCCCGCCGATGAGCGTGTCGTCAACGCCGATCCTCCCGAGGATGAAGTCGTTGTTGTTGGAACCGATCACGCCCTCGATGTTGACGAAGGTGTCCAATACGGCGTCGCCGAAGCTGTTCCGCGAATCCGAAAAGTCGATGACCATGAGGTTGAGGACCGGCGCCACCGTCGTCGACGTCTCGTAGCTGACGAGATCGAATCCCTCGCCTCCGTCGATGGCGTCTGCGCCCGCCCCGCCGATCAGGATGTCGTCGCCACTGCCGCCGAGAAGCGTGTCGGTGCCGCCCGCACCATCGAGCCGATCGTTGCCGGCGAGGCCGCTGAGCTGGTTGGCGGTGTCGTTGCCCGCCAGCTTGTCGTCGAAGGCGCTGCCGGTCAGGTTCTCGATCGACACCAGGGTGTCGTTGCCGGCACCGCCCGTGTCCTGTGCGCCCGCAACCGCGAGGCTCACCACCACGCCCAATCCTGCCGACGCATAGGTCGCCGTGTCGACGCCCGTTCCGCCGTCGAGCGCATCGTCGCCGTCTCCGCCATCGAGCAGGTCCTCGCCGCCGAGGCCGCTCAGCGTGTCGTTGCCGCCCAGTCCGCGAATCTCCTCGCCGAGCGACGTGCCCGACAGCGTGTCGTCGCCATCGGCGCCGATGATGGGACCGGGATTGCCGTCCAGGACCGACTCGGCCGCGATCGCGCCGTCAGCGAACACGAATGTTTCGACGTTGCGCACCTGATCGGTGCCGTCGGGGGAGCCCTCCCGCAGATCGTCGACAACATAGCTTCCCGTGGCGGCGTCGAAGGTGACGAAGTATTGGCTGCGTGCGCCGGTGTATACGGCGCGATCGCTGCCCTCGCCGCCGTCAAGCGTGTCATTCCCGCCCCGGCCTTGCATCAGGTCGTCGCCGCCGCCACCCTGAAGGTCATCGGCTCCGCCGATGCCTCCCAGGGAGTCGGCGAAAGCGGAGCCGACGACACCCTCGATGCTGGTCAGCACATCGCCCGCCGCGTCGCCACTCCCCGCCCCAAACCTGACCGCCACCCCGCTCGTCGCGTCGTCGTACCGCGCATAGTCGAAGCCCCCGGCGCCGTTGATTTCGTCGGCACCCGCTCCGCCGTAGAACGTGTCGTTCTCGTTGCCCCCGGACAGGTGGTCATCGCCGCCGAGACCGCGAATGGTGTTCGCCCCTCCCATGCCAAGAATGACGTTGGCCTTGTCGTTGCCCTCGAGCACATCGTCAAACTCGGTCCCGTACAGGTCCTCGATCGAGACGTAGATATCGCCCGCGGCCTCTCCGGAGACGCCGCCGGTGGCCAGGCTGGCGATCACGCCGCCCGCGGCAAGAGTGAAGCCGACACGGTCCGTGCCCTCCCCGCCGTCGAGAAGGTCTGCTCCCGCCCCGCCATAAAGCGAGTCGCTTCCTTGCTCTCCGAACAGGCGGTCGTCGCCGGCGTTGCCCTGCAAGTTGTCACTGCCGGCTCCGCCGAACACGTCGTCAGAATTGTCCGTGCCGCCGAGCCCTTGGTTGTCCGCATTGTCGCTGGCGAATACGAAATCGGCGGCTGTGAGCTCCGCCGCGGGAACGCCGGTCAACGTGATCGTCGAGATGACGCCGTCGAAGACAGTGGTGATGACGGCATTGCCATCCGCGTCGGTTGACAAGAGCTGCTGGAGGGTCGCGAAGGTACCGATGTTTGCCGACCTCAGGTCGATCACATCCTGACCTTGCTGGAAGTCTGTGACCGTGTCGTGCTGCGCGCCAATACGGGAGTAGACAAAGGCATCGCTGCCGGCGCCGCCGGTGAGCACGTCGTTGCCCTCCTTGCCGCCGAGGAGGTCGTTGCCGTCGCCGCCCGACAGCGTGTCGTCGAAATCGCCGCCGAAGAGTCGATCGTCGGCGGCCGTCCCCACCTTGTGCACGGCGGCCGACGCTTCGCCGTAGATCACATAGGCCGCCCCGTTGAGATAGCCCGAGCCCGGCATTCCCACCGTCAGGTCGCCATACCCATCGCCGTTCACGTCGCCAGCCGACGCAACAGAGAAGCCCACCAGATTGCCGATGAGGTCGCCAGGCGGACCATCGATCCGGAACCCGTCAGCCGCGCTCAGGTTGGCGAGATCGATATCGCCGAAGCCGGACGCTTTGCCAAAGATGACGTAGGCGGCGCCGGGGTTCGTGCCTCCGCCGAAATCGGCATATGGCGCCCCGATGATCAGGTCGGCGAAGCCATCGCCGTTGAAATCGCCGGCGGATGAAACGGAGTAACCGGCATTATCACCGGCAGCGGCGCCATCGATGCGGAAGCCGTCGCCGGGCGCCAGGTTGGCCAAGTCGATATTCGACCAACCGCTGGTCTTGCCGAAGATGACAAAGGCGGAGCCCGCCTCTTCGCGGCCAACCGGGCTGGCGTCGGGCGCGCCCACGACGAGGTCGGCGAGCCCGTCGCCGTTGATGTCACCGGCGGAAGCGACCGAGAAGCCGCTTTCGCTCACTTCTCCGCCGTCAAATCGAACTCCCTGGCTTGGCGTCAGACCGGCAAGATCGACGTCAGCGCCGGAATTGCTCCCGAAAACAAGATAGGTCGACCCGGTACGATACACCCCCACGTCGTTGTAGGGCGCACCGATGAGCAGATCGGTGACGCCGTCGCCGTTCACATCGCCGGCCGTGGAGACGGAATAGCCGGCAGACGCAAACTCTTCGCCAATGATGCGGAAGCCGCGGCTCGCATCGAAATTGGCGAGATCGATGTTCGCTCCCGACGCGTTGCCGTAGACCACGTAGCTGACGCCCGACGACCAGCGCCCGTTGGCATCTGCATAGGGTGAGCCGATCAGGACATCGTCGAAGCCGTCGCCGTTGATATCGCCGAGAGCGGCAACGGAGTGCCCGCTGGAATCGCCGGCCGCCGCGCCGTCAATCCGTATCCAATCGCTGCTCACCGTGGTTCCCAGCGTCACATCCGTGAACCCGCTGGCCTTGCCGAAGACGATGTATGTCGCCCCTTTGTGTTCCGCGCCGGCGGATGAGTAGGACGGCGCGGACACCATCAAATCGCCGAATCCATCCCCATTGAAGTCGCCTGCGGACGAGACCGCAAAGCCAGGGCCATCATAGTCGCCCAGGACGCCGGCCATGATGATGCGGAATCCCGCGGGAGGACGCAGGTCTTCGGTCGCGATGCGGGACGGCCCGGGGGTGTCCTCAGTCCCACGGCCGAAAACCACATAGGCGGCGTAGTCCGTGTACCAACCTATGGACCTGCCCGGTGCGCCGACAATGACGTCGGCAAAGCCATCACCATTGACATCGCCGGCGGAGGCGACTGACGAACCGGCGAGCTCATAATACCCCGAGCCCGATATCGTAAAGCCATTCGATCCATTGATGGTTTTGAGATCAAGGACAGACGGAATTCCAGCCATGACAACTCCCCCGCTAAAACAAAGCACGCATGGCGGCGGCCTGTCGTCGCTATCACGACGCGCGAGACCGCTACTGCACCGTGATCGGCGCAGCAGGCATGACGTGGATCAAGGTAGAAAAGGCGCTACAACCGTCGCACCAGCCCCCCAGCCCCGCGAAGCACTGCGCCGGCGACATTATCGCATTGTTTGGCGTAAGCGTGACGGGTCGAGCGCGCGCCGTTAATTGGCCGAGAGTTGTTGCCGACGTGCAACGCCGGCACAATCATCGAGAGTTCGAAAATACAGAGCCAGTTCGATAATACAGAGTCGGTTCGATCAGAGCTTTAGTTGCTTCCTCTTGCGCTATCTCGTGCAAGAATTTTTTCAAGAACCGCCTTCCTCAAAACCCTTCCGCTCACATTCGCGCTAACGGCACCTGAAGGCAAATGTGGCAATCAACGCCAGCTTCTCGTGCACAAGACGTGCCCAATGCAGCGCCATAGGTGCTAAATTAGAAGCACAGATTGCTGACGAAATTTCCTCGCTTGTCGCGGATCACCCAGGGACATTCCAGGCGTTTCAGGGCGGCCTTGGCCTCCTCGTTGCCGAGGGCTGCGGCCTTCTCGTAATAGACCTTGGCGGCGGCGGCATCCTGCGGTCCACCGCGCCCGCCCTGGGCAAAGGCGCCCATGCGCTCCAGCGCCCCGGCATGACCCTGCGCGGCGGCCTTGTCGAACAGCGCCCTCGCCGCCACATCGTCCTTCGGCCCGCCGACGCCGTCCGCCATCATCAATCCCAGCCGGTACTGCGCTTCCGCCGAATTCGTCTCCACCGCTTTCACCAGCAAGGCCCTGGCCCCCACCGGATCGACCGGTGCACCTTCCTTCTCGGAGAGGGCCGACAGGTTGGTGACGCCACGGGCGTTGCCGGCCTTGGCGGCGCGCTCGAACAGTTTTCGCGCCTGCGCTTCGTCCCTGGCGACGCCGGATCCGGTAACGAGCATCACGCCGAG
>DATFWC010000757.1:0-2394 GCA_035259885.1 Xanthobacteraceae bacterium | reverse complement strand
TCTTCGCTCATGCCGGCATGGAAACGGTCGCCGACGAAAATCCCGATCAGCATGATGGGAAAGGCCTGGGCGAAGGCGACGACCGTGTCGCGACCGAATTCCCCGACCGCCAGATAGCCGAGGCCGCGCACCACGCTGAGTGTCAGGATCATGGCCGACATCGTGGCGCGGAAGTGAT
Organism: Xanthobacteraceae bacterium; assembly: GCA_035259885.1. Classification (GTDB taxonomy): domain Bacteria; phylum Pseudomonadota; class Alphaproteobacteria; order Rhizobiales; family Xanthobacteraceae; genus DATFWC01. The sequence goes on along the minus strand of DATFWC010000757.1, from coordinate 2,216 downwards.
GTTTGCCGAGGCGGATCCCGTCGAAATAGATGGCATAGAACAGGCTCGCCATGGTGCCGAAGGTGGTGCCGACGGCGCCGCCGAGAACCCCGGCCATCGGCGCGAGGAGGCGCCCGGAGGGCGGCTGGGCGGCGGCAGCGGCCGCGATCGCCGGCGGCCGCATCGTCCCCCACAGCGAATAGGCGCCATACGCGACCACCAGGACGCCGAGGCCTCGCGCCAGGGTGCGGGAATCCAGTTGGGTGAACACGTAGAGCCCGATGGCGATGCCGATCAGGCCGGCGGGCAGCGTGCGCAGGAGCGCGGTGCCGGCGACGGCCCGGTAGTCGCGCGCCACGATGGTGACCGACGAGGCGATGCCCAGCAGCGTCCACACCGGGACGAGAATCTTGACCGGCACCACCAGCGCCAGCAACGGCACCGCCGCGGCGGCGCCGAATCCCGTGCTGCCGCGCAGCGCATAGCAGGCGACGATCACCACGCCGCAATACGCGAGCTCGACCCAGGAGAGGGAAATGGCAGGCTCCGGCGGACTGGCAGAGTCCGGCCGTGCTCCGCCGGACGCGTCATGTGACGCGATCAGGGCGCGGAAGACAATGACCTCGCATTGGCGCGCCGATACAACCCGGACCTGCCCGTGGCCCGAGACACTGTTGCGGGTGGCTCATGTCGCGCGCGGCGCGCCTGCATGGACAACGCGTGCTGCCTTCAGTCGCGCTTCGGCATCACTGTCCGGCGAGTTCGATGGCGCGGCCGCGCTGGCCGACGACGCGCACCTGGTCCTTGTCGCAGGCAAAGTCGCGCGCGATCTCGTCGGCGGCCTGCCGTGCCAGGGTGTTCGCCTGGGGGTTGGCGGCCACGTCCACATAGGCGATGTGGCAGACCGGCCCGGGCGGCAGCCGCGTGACGACCATGAGGCCGGTGCGGCCCGGCCGCCCCTCGCGGTTGGGCCGCTCAGAATCGGAAATGTTCCAGCGCTGGATGATGGCGAACGGCCGGTCCGATCCTTTGCGGCTGCGCCATTCGACTTTGTCGTAGGTGAAATTGAACGGACCGAAACCCTGGCTGGCGGCGGGCTCGCTCTCGGCCGCCTTGACGGTCTTGCCCACCGAGACGGTGGTGCGCAGGTCGACCTCGCTTACCACCACCACATAGCCGGCGGCGCCGCGGCATGCCCACGATGCCCCGAACTCGCTGCCGTCGTCGATCTTGATGGTGCCGACCTTGCGGCATTTCTTGACATCGGCGGACGTGTATTTGCTGGAATATTCTTCCGCCGCCGCGGCGCCCGCCCACGTGGTGACGAGGGCGCCGGCGACAACCATTGCCGTCCATTGGCGCCTGCCGGGCAGCATGGCGGGGATCCCCTGGCGAAGGGTCGATGAGCAGCACGTTTCGCCGCCTTGTCAAGGTCTCGCTGCACGTGCGGCCGGCGCAAAAGTCCGAGTCCGATGAGGCGCTTGGCATCTGTTGCGGAATGCCGCTGCCCCTGCTCAAGTACCGGCTGAGCCGCTGCCACGGGCTGACGCGGGGCCATCACGGGAATGCGCATGAGCACGCTAGAAACGACCGCCAAGGAGTCCCTGCGCCGGGAGTCCGGCAAGGGACGGGCCGTGTGGCTCGGCATGGACCAGGCGGAGCTCGATGCCGCCTACGACCAGGCGGTCTATGCGCCCAACCGCGATCAGGTGCTCAAGCGCAATGCGCGCAACAGCGAGCTCGCGCGCGCCCGCCTGGGGCCGCCGCGGCGCCTGGCCTATGGTCCCACTTCCATCGAGGGCCTCGATCTCTACGCCGCGGCCACGCCCAATGCCCCGGTGGCGGTCTATGTCCATGGCGGCGCGTGGCGCCAGCGCTTCGCCAAGGAATATGCCTTTGCGGCGGAAATGTTCGTGCGTGCCGGCGCCCATTTCGCGGTACTCGACTATATCGGCATCGACGAGGCGGGCGGCGACCTGATGGTGCTGGCCGACCAGGTGCGCCGCGGCCTGGCCTGGGTGGCGCGCAATGCCAAGACGTTCGGCGGCGATCCCGGCCGCGTCCACGTGATCGGCCACTCCTCGGGTGCGCATCTCGCCGCCGTGCTGCTGACCACCGACTGGCGCCGGTTCGATCTCGCGCAGAACGTCATCGCCGGGGCCGTGTGCTGCAGCGGCATGTACGACCTCGAGCCCGTGCGGCTGTCGAAGCGCTCGACCTATGTGCGCTTCACCGAC
>DATFWC010000756.1:0-4202 GCA_035259885.1 Xanthobacteraceae bacterium | reverse complement strand
TTCAAGGCGGTTTCCACCGTCTCGGTTCCGGAATTGGCGAAGTAGGCCTTGTCGAGATAGGGCACGAGCTGCAGCAGCCGTTCGGCCAGCACGCCGGCGAGCGGCGAGGCGTCCATGTGGATCAGGTTGGGCAGCCGCGCGTCGAGGACCGACATGAGCGCATCGCGCAGCGCCGGGTGATTGCGTCCGAGCGCAAACACGCCCCAGCCGCTCATCAGGTCGAGATAGCGCGTTCCCTGCCGGTCGATGAGGTACTGGCCGTCGCCCTGGCAGAATCCGACGTCGAATCCGACCGTCTTGAGCACGCGCACCAGCTGCTCGTTGAGGTAGCGCGCGTGCAAGGCGTAGCGCTCTGCTTCCCGTGCGGCGAACAGCGTCGCGATGTCCAGGTTCATGGGATTCCCGTGCCAAATAAAGGACGATTTCGCTCGGCAGGTTGGCACCCTGCAGGTCCGACCGCAACCGCCATTGCAACCTGTGGAGTTGACGCGCTTTAACCCTGTTGAACGACGGAGAGTGCGCTGCTAGGCACGTCCGATGCGGACGCGATTGCTCCATGAGATAATCGGCGGGTCCGGCAGAACCGCGGAGGAGGGGTCGACAGGGGGCGAGTCGGGCTTAACCGACGCGACCGGTCCTTTATGTGCCATGTTTGGACCACATATCGGATCGGGGACAACGGAGGAGCGAATGCGAAAATCGTGGCTTGCGGCGTTGGCCCTCGTGGGCGTGAGCACCCCGACGCTTGCAGCGGATCCGAACGGTGACTGGCTCGTGGCGACGAAGAGCGCCGTCATCCGGATCGCGCCTTGCGGTGACGCGCTGTGCGGCAATATTGCCTGGACCAAAGGTCCAGCCGGAAACGACAAGAACAATCCCGACCCAGCGAAGCGGAACCGCCCCGTCCTGGGTCTCACCATCCTGAACAACATGAAGCCGGTTGCCCAAAATCGTTGGGAGGGCGAGATCTATAATGCGCAGGACGGCAACACGTACTCGGGCAGCATCGCGCTCGCCGGCGACAACGTGCTGCGGATCGAAGGCTGCGTTCTGGGCTTCCTGTGCGGCGGCCAGGATTGGAGCCGTGCGAAGTGCGACCAGACGCCGGCCGTAACGACCGGAGCGCGCAACGCCGCGACGCCGACGCCGACGCTGTCGGGCTGTCGCCCGGCGGCCCGATGAGGGCGGGCTGAGTGCGCAAACCCTGGCTTGCAGCGCTGGTTTTCGCCGGGCTCAGCAGCCCGGCTCTCGCCGCTGAACCGACCGGAGACTGGCTGGTTGCCGAGAAGATGGCGGTCATTCGCGTCGCGCCATGTGCGCCCGGCGGGCCTGCTCTGTGCGGCAATATCGTCTGGACCAAGGGGCCGCCGCGCGCCGACAGGAACAATCCCGATCCGGCCAAGCGCAGCCGCAGCGTGATGGGGATGGAGACGCTGCTCGATATGAAACCGACCGGGCCGAACCGGTGGGAAGGCGAAATCTACAATGCCGAGGACGGCAAAAATTATTCGGGCCGCATTTCGCTGGTCAGCGACAATGTCCTGCGCATCGAGGGCTGCGTGCTCGGCTTCCTGTGCGGCGGGCAAAACTGGACCCGCGCCAAATGCGAGGACCCGCCGCCCGCTCCGCCGGCCAGGCGTGGCGCTACGGCGTCGCAGCCGCAGCCCCAGCCCCAGCCTCCTTTCCCGACTTCTTGTCGCGAGGTGGTCCCATGAGGGCGGGCTGGAACAGCACCGCCGCGGCCACAGTGCAGGTCAGGGACAGGACCAAAAGCTTGCCCATGCTGGACATGCCCGGGTGATGTGACATCCACAGGCTGCCGAAGGCCGTCGCCGTGGTCATGGCGCTGAAGAACACGGCGCGCGTCAGGCTCGATTGCAACAGGCTGGTCTGGCCGGCGCGCCACGCCATCACGTAATAGATCTTGAAGGCGACGCCGACGCCGAGCAGCAGCGGCAGCGCAATGATGTTGGCGAAGTTGAGCGGGAGGTCGATGAGCACGCAGATCTCCAGCGTCAATGCGCCGGCGAGCAGCAGCGGCACCAGTGTGAGCAACACGTCGCCGAAGCGGCGCAGGACGATCCACAACAGGATCGTGATCGAGACCAGCGCCCATGCGCCGGCCTCGATGAAGGCGCGCACCACTGTGCGCCCGGATTCCTGAAGCGAGACCGGCGAGCCGGTCGCCGTCGGCTCGACCGCCAGCACGGCGGCGGCAAACTTGCGCATGACCTCGTTGTCGTTGGGATCGCCCTTGGGCCACACGTCGATCAGGGCGCGCCCGTCGGGCGCGAGCCAGTCGCGCTTGAGGTCGGCGGGCAGCGTCTCGAGCTTGACCGGCTCGGCTTTGAGGCCGCTGCGCAGTTCGTCCAATGCCGTTTTGAGCGACGGGATGAACGCGGCTTCCGCGCGCGCGCGAACGGCCGCATCGGCCTGGGCGAGCTGCGACAGGGCACGCGAGAGCCGCCGCGTCGCGTCGGGGCCGTCGCCGCGCTCTTCGTTGGCGGCCTGGCGGAGCGCGTCGGCAGTCGTGGTGAGCGCGCGCACGGTCTCCGCCTCGCTCGGAGCAGGTCGCAATTGCTCCGGATTGAGCGCGTTCGTGAGCGCCGCGCTGGCCTTGCGGATGAGAGCGAGCTTTTCCGTCTGGCCGTCGGGCACGAAGTTCGACAAGGTGATCGCCTGCGAGACTTCCGGAACCTTGGCGAGTCGCGCGGCCAGCTTGTCCGCCTCCGCCAGCGACGGCTTCAGGATATAGATGGAGTTGATGCCGGTGCTGGCATCGCGCTTGAGCTCGAGATAGGTCGCGACGGATTCGACCTTTTCGCTGCGCATGTTCACGACGTTGAAGTCGAAATGCAGGAAATAGAGGAGCGGGGATCCGAGCACGGCGACGAGCAGCGTCAGGACCACGATGGGGATGCGGTACCGTTCCATGAACCGGTCGACCGGCGCGAGCCACGCGAAGCCCAGGGGATGCGGCTCGCCGGGCGGGCGCAGCAGGCTGATCAGGGCGGGCAGCAGCGTCACGCTGGTGACGAAGGCGATGATCATGCCGGCGCCGGCGATGAGACCGAGCTCGGAGAGGCCGCGATAGTCGGTGGGCAGGAACGAGAAGAAGCCGGCCGCCACGGCGGTGGCCGCCAGCGTCAATTGGGCGCCCACGTTGGCGCCGGTGTTGTGCAGGGAGGCGGCGAGATCGTCCACTTCGTGGCGCTCGGCCCGGTAGCGGACGCTGAACTGGACGCCGAAGTCGACGCCGAGCCCGATGAACAACACCGCAAAGGCGACCGAGATCAGGTTCAGCGCACCGACCATCAGGAGGCCGAGCGCCGCGGTGGCCGCGAGGCCGACCATCAGGGCGATGAAGCAGGCGAAGATCAGCCGTCCCGAACGCAACGCCAGCCACAGGATGATCAGCACGGCGACGACCGTTATCAGGATGTCGATGGGGGCGCTGTCCTTGAGCGTGCCGAATTCCTCGTCCGACAGCGGGATCGGCCCGGTGAGGCGCACGTTCGCGCCGTAGTCCCTGGCGAGGTTCAAATCGGCCGCCGCCTTGCGGATCGCATCCGACCCCGCCTTGCCGGGCTCCAGCGCGGTGAAGTCGAGGATCGGGTGCACCTCGATGAATCGCCGCAGCTCCTTCGTCTCGGCCGGCTTTCCCTTGACCAGGACGCGCCAGGAAAAGCTCGCCGGCTGGCCGGCGAGAACCGCTTCCACCGTCTCGGCCGCCAGCGTGAAAGGCCGCGCGAGATCGTCGAGCTTGATGTGACCGCCCTGCACGCCCATCGTGCCGAAGCCGATCGCGTCCATCACGCCTCGCAGGCTTGGATCGGAGGCGAGCGCGCCGAGAAGCGGCCGCGCCCGGGTCAGCTGCGTCGTGGTTTTCGCGACCTCTTCGGTCGGCAGATAGAGCAGTCCATTGCGGTCGAAGAACGGGCCGCCCCCGGACTGGCGAACGGAGCGGAAGATGTCCTTGCGCTGCGCCAGCTTGTCCGTCAGGGCTTCGGCTGCGCGCTTGGCATTCTCCGGCGTCGGCGCTTGCAGCACCACAAGTGTCAGCTCGGAGCGCTGCGGAAATGCCTTCTCGAAGGCGATCTCATGCTGGCGCCAGGGCAGGTGGGTCGACAGCAGGTGGTTGATGTCGGTGTCGATGGCGAAATAGCGGGCCGCATAGATCGACGACAGGACCGCAACGGCGA
>DATFWC010000755.1:0-3845 GCA_035259885.1 Xanthobacteraceae bacterium | reverse complement strand
TCGGGCTCGACGCCGCAGGCATCGATCAATGCCGCCAGCGAGGGCGCAAAGCCGTCCAGCCGGAACGTCCATCGATGGTCGTCGATGGCAAGATCGACACTGGTGGCGGTCGTCTGCCGCAGCGACATCAGGATCAGCGAGAACGCAGTCTGGTGCACCCGCTCCTGCACCACGACGCTGTCATGACCGCGCGACGCCACCTGCCAGCGGACCGGCTCTTCGCCCGGATAGCGGATGGACAGGATCACTTCGGCGCCGGCCCGCAGCGCGAGCCGCGCGTCGCGGATGGCGAAATAGTACAGCGGCATGGCCGGCCGGCACCACAGGCTGAAGGTCGCGTCCTGGTCGGCCACCGCCGAAGTGGCAAGCGAAAGATCCTCCTGCTGCGAGTCGGGATCCGGCGCCGTCTCGATGCGCCATGCTCCGCTCGGCTGCGGCAGCCGCGGCGCGTCGCTCTCGGCCCGCGCCGGCGCGGCGAGCGCCACCGTGGCGAGCGCCGCCACGCTCATGGTCGCGACAATGGCAAGCCGGTGGCTGCGTCGCCGTGACATGCGCTAGGCCGCCTTGCGCGACGCCAGGAACTCGCCCATGCGGTCGAGCGCGCGCAGGATATTCTCGGTGGAATTGGCGTAGGACAGCCGCACATAGCCTTCGCCCAGGATGCCGAAATCTGGACCGCCGATGATGGCGACGCCGGTCTCTTCCAGCAGCGTCGAGGCAAGGGCCTTCGCCTTCCAGCCGGTGCGCTTGACGTTGGGAAACGCGTAGAACGCGCCCTTCGGCGTGGCGCAGGAGACGCCGGGCAGCCGGTTGAGGCCGTCGACCACGACGCCTCGGCGGCGGTCGAACTCCGCCACCATCCTGGCGACTTCGTCCTGCGGCCCGGTGAGCGCCGCGAGCCCCGCCCATTGCGTCGCGGCATTGACGCAGGAGTAGAGGTTCACGGCGAGCTTGCGCGCGTAGTCGTAGAGCTTCACCGGCCACACCGCATAGCCGAGCCGCCAGCCGGTCATGGCATAGGTCTTGGACCAGCCGTTGAGCAGGATGAGCCGGTCGCGGATCGACGGGTACGAGAGCAGGCACACATGGGTCTCGCCGTCGTACAGCATCTGATCGTAAATCTCGTCGGACATGATGGCGACGTCGGGATGGCGCTCGAGGCCCGCCACCAGCCGGTCGACCTCCGGTTTCGGCGTCACGCCGCCGGTCGGGTTGGCGGGCGAGTTGAGGATCAGGAGGCGGGTGCGCGGCGTGATCAGCTTCAGCGTCTCCTCGGCCGAGAAGGCAAACCCGTTCTCCTCGCGGATCGGCACCGGGACCGGCATGGCGCCGGTGTACTCGATCATCGACCGGTAGATCGGAAAGCCGGGATCCGGGTAGAGAATTTCCACGCCCGGCTCGCCGAACATCAGGATCGACATGTACATGGTGGGCTTGCCGCCCGGCATGATCATCACGGCGTCGGGCGAGACCTCCACCTGGAAGCGTTTGTGCAGGTCGGCGGCGACCGCCTCGCGCAGCGGCTTGATGCCGACCGCGGGCGTGTAGCCATGATGGCCGTCGCGCAGCGCCTTGACGGCAGCCTCGACGACGTGGTCCGGCGTGCGGAAGTCGGGCTGGCCAATCCCCAGGTTGATGATATCGCGGCCCTGGGCGGCGAGCTCGGTCGCCCGCGCCAGCACCGCAAAGGCGTTTTCCTCGCCGATGCGGTCGAATGCCGCAATGGTCTTCAGCATGGGCTTGCCTCCCGGATGGCTGCCCCCGCGTGGTCGCGGCGGGCTCGCGATCTAGCGGGAATTGCTGATAAAAATCAAATGCCGGAACGTGAATCTGCTATGAGCGTTGCCGTGGCGGCATCGCCCCCCGCCGGCAATGCCGGTATGGTCTGGTCATGGATGTTGCGGTCGAAATTGCCATCCTGCTCGCTCTCTTCCTGCTGAATGGCTTTTTTGCCATGGCCGAGCTGGCGGTGGTCTCGTCCCGCCGCCTCCGGCTGAAGCGGATGGCGGAGGAAGGCCGCCGCGGCGCCGCGCAGGCCCTGGCGCTCGCCGACAATCCCGGCGCCTTCCTGTCGGCCGTGCAGGTCGGCATCACGCTGATCGGCATCCTGTCGGGCGCCTACGGCGGGGCCACGCTGGGCGTCCGCCTCGGCCCGGTGCTCGATCAGATACCGGGCGTCGCGCCGCACGGCGGGGAAATTGCCGTCATCCTCGTGGTCATCGGAATCACCGCCGTGTCGGTGATCGTGGGCGAACTGGTGCCGAAGCGGATCGCGCTGGCGCGCCCCGAGGCCATCGCGCTGCGCGTGGCGCGGCCACTGCAGATCATCGCCACCCTGGCGCGTCCCTTCGTCTGGCTGCTGGAGCGATCGTCGGCGGCGCTGCTGCGGCTGTTCCGCATCCCGGAGCGCCGCGTCCGCGGCGTCACCGAGGAGGAGGTGCGGTTCGCCATCGCGGAAGGGACCGAGGCCGGCGTCATCGACGAGGTCGAGCAGGACATGATCCACGGCGTGCTGGCGCTCGCCGACCGCTCGGTCCCCTCGATCATGACGCCGCGGCCGGACGTCCATTGGATCGATCTCGACGACCCGCCCGATGCGCTCGCCCGCGAGATCTCCGACTGTCCGTTTTCGCGCCTGGTGGTGGCGCGCGGCGGCGACCTCGGGCATCCCCTGGGCATCATGCAGAAAAAGGATCTGGTGGACGACCTCGTCGCCGGGCGCGGCCTGCAGATTGAAAAGAACCTGCGCGAGCCGATCTACGTGCCGGAGAGCGCGCAGGTGCTGCGCATGCTGGAGATGTTCCGATCGACTCCGCTGCACGTCGCCTTCGTGGTCGACGAGTACGGCGACTTCCTCGGGCTGGTCACGCTGACCGACGTGATGCAAGCGATCGCCGGCGAAATTCCCGAGGAGCACGCGCCGCGATCGGAGGACATCGTGCGGCGGGCGGACGGATCGTGGCTGGTCGACGGACGCGTGCCGATCGAGGAGTTGTCCCAGAAGCTGGGATTGGAGAAGCAGGACGGGGATTTCCATACCGCGGCCGGGTTGGCGCTCGAGCACCTGGCGCGCATTCCAACCGAAGGCGACACGTTCGAGGTTGGTCCGTGGAAGGTGGAAGTCATCGACATGGACGGCAAGCGCATCGACAAGCTCTTGTTCGTGCCGGTACCTGACGCGCGGGCTGCGGAATAGAACCCGGCTTTGCGATCGCCAACGAGGGTCAAACGAAAGCCTGTAAGCGCGATCGTCGATGCAGACAGTCCGGCTAGAAGTTGCCGCCGAAATGGGTGCCGAGGTCGCGCAGGATCTGTTGCCGGATGAACGGATCCGGATCGTCGCCAAGGTACTCGGCGCCGTACATGACCGGACCGGGCGGGAACAGGTTCGCACCCCTGTAGGCAGCCGTGACGGCACCCGTTCGTGCGAATTGCTGCCGCTTGCGCGCCGGAGCAGCGTCGGCCACGCAGGTCAAGAGAAAGCCAAGAGCGGCGGCTGATGCGACTGTCTTGATCCACAAGTTCGTCATGTCGTTCACCGTGAAATGTTGATGTAACTCTATCAATGGATTGGCCACGTATGCCGGCGGCTCATCCGCCTGCGCCCGTGACCGCGGACGCGCCGGGCGTGCCGCTTACTCGGGCCCGCCGAAATGGGCGCCCAGGTCGCGCAGGATCTGCGACCGGATGAACGGGTCCGGGTCGTTGCCGAGATATTCGTTGCCGTACATGACCGGGCCGGGCGGAAACAGGTTCGAGCCGCGATAACCCGGCGAAGCGAAGGCGGCGGCCGGCGACGTCACGTACTTGCGATGCTTGCGCTGCTGCTTGGCGTCGGCCGGCAA
>DATFWC010000754.1:0-8960 GCA_035259885.1 Xanthobacteraceae bacterium | reverse complement strand
TAGACGTGCTTGCCGGCCGCCGCAACCTGAGCGGCGAGCGGCAGGTGCTGCTCGTTGGGAACTGTCAGGATCACGCCCGCGATGGCGGGATCCGCCAGCATGGCCTCGAGGCTCGCAACCGCGGGAATCGCGAACTCGCGGGCGAAAGCCTGGCGCTTGTCCTCGGAGCGGCTGGTGGCGGCGACAATTTTCAGGCGATCGGATTTTGCCGCGGCGCGCGCCAGCACCCGCGCCCAGCGGCCAAGCCCGACAATCCCGACTTTGACCATTTCCACGCCCATCGCATTCCCATCGGTTGCCTGCCCCAAACCAGGGCATGTTGGATTAAAAGACGGTAGGATACGTGCTTGCAACTGTTTCCCGGGGAGATCTCGCCATGCGTCAACAAACCGGACTCGCCATCATCGTGACTGTCATCGCCGGCATCTCCAACGCGTGGGCACAAGCAAATATGCCGCTGGAGAAGAAGAACTACAATTACTCCGACTGGACGAAGGGACGATTTTCCGAAGCCGTGACGGTGACCGGCCCGGGCAAGATGATCTTTCTCGCCGGCGTCGGCGCCGAAGACGAGGGCAGCACGCCGGGCATCATCCGCCACAAGGACGATTTCATGGGCCAGTGCCGGTACGCCTATGACAAGATCAAGCGGTTGCTGGAACGGCATGGCGCCACGCTCGGAGACGTGGTCAAGATGGTCACGTATGTCACCGACATCCGTTACCAGCCGGACTATGGCAAATGCCGCGTGGAGGCGTTCGGCAATCTGCCGCTGCCGGCCCACACCTTCCTGAACATCAATCAGCTTGCTTGGCCGGGCATGATCGTTGAGATCGACGTCACCGCCATCGTGGCAAAATAGCGAAGCATGCTGAAACACGCATGAGGACGCTTGGCTCATTGATCGCGGTCGCGATCCTGACCGGCACTGCGGTGCTGGCGGCGGACGATTATCCGGCCCGGCCGATCCGCATCATCGTGCCGGTGTCGCCCGGCGGCATCACCGACATCGTCGCGCGCGTGGCGGCCGACCACATCACGGCCAGATCCGGCCAGCCGGTGGTGGTGGAGAACCGCACCGGCGCCGGCGGCAATCTCGGGGTCGAAGCCGTCGCGCGCAGCGCCCCCGACGGCTACGTGCTGACCCTCGCGGCCACCAGCCAGATCGCGATCAATCCGCTCACCGGCAAGCTCGGCTTCGACCCGCTGAAGGATCTCGTGCCGGTGGCGCCGATCGCCGAGGCGCCGCAGTTCCTGGTGATCAACAGCAAGCTGCCGGCGATGACGCTGCAGGAGTTCATCGCCTACGCCCGGCAGAACCCGGGCAAGCTCAATTACGTGTCGCTCGGGCCGGGCAGCACCGTGTCGCTTGCCGGCGACCAGTTCGTGCGCCTCGCTGAGGTCGATATGGTCCCGGTGCAATATCGCGGCACTGCGCCGGGCATCACCGATCTCATCGCCAACAACGTGCAGATGATCTCCATCGGCATCGCGCCGGTGCTGGGCTTCGTGCAGTCGGGCGCGCTGCGCGTGCTCGCCGCCGGCACGCGCCGGCGCTTGCCCTACCTGCCGGACGTCCCCACGGCGGCGGAAGCCGGCCTGCCCGGCTACGAAATGGCGACCTGGTTCGCGCTGTTCGCGCCGCAGGGCACGCCCAAGGAGATCGTCGACAAGCTCAACTTTTTCATGCGCGAGCTCGTTGCCGATCCGGCCGCCGCCAAGCGCCTCACGGATGTGCACATCGATCCGATGAGCATGACGGCGGACGAGTTTTCTGCCTTCGTGCAGGCGGAAGCCGTGAAGTGGGAACGCATCATCAAAGCGGCGGAGGCGAAGCCTCGTTGATTGCGAGCCAAAACCCTCGGATCGTCATGGCCGGGCTTGTCCCGGCCATCCCGACCATGAAACTCCATGCTTTTCGGAGATATTCAACTCGCCGTGCCGTCGCGCTGCACCGGTTGGCCGATGCCGAGCGGTTTCGCGTCGATCAGCACGAATGCCAGACGGGCGGGCTCGCTGCCGCGGTTCACCCACGCATGATTGGTGCCGCGCTGGACCATGACGTCGCCGGCGTGCAGCGTGACGGTCGAATCGTCCATGTCCATGTCGATGCGGCCCGCGAGCACGATCACGTAGTCGATGGTCTCGGTGCGGTGCATCGTCGGCTTGTTGCCGGGCGGGAAGTCGATCACCGCGAAGCGCGTGCCATTGGGCGGCGGCGGGGTTCCCAGCCGGCGCTGTCCCATGTCCTCGACGCTCTCGCCGACCGCGATGTCGGCCGGCATGGCGTCCGTGCACCAGATCAGGGTGGAGACGTTGCGGGAGGCGGGGCGCCGCGCATTGGTGGCGGCCCCGTCGAGAATCACCTTGGCGACGTTGCCGTCGTCGTGGCCGGTGACGACGCGCCGGATCGGAGGAAAGTCTGACATGTTCCAGCCTCGGGTCAGGACAGGGGCCGCGCGCCGTCGGGCGTCGCCACGTCGAACGCATTCAGCATCATGGCCACCATGGTGTAGAAGCCGGCGGCAGAGATGAACTCGATCAGGAGTTCCAGCCCGAACGTCGCCAGGGCGCGCGCGTAGGTACCATCCGACAGCGTCCTGGTGGTCTGCAGCTCGCGGACGACGTCATAGACGAGCTGCTCGTCCGGGCGAGCAAAGGCCGGCGTGCGTCCCTCACGCAGCGCCGCGATCACGCCGTCCGGCAGGCCGGCCTGGCGCGCCGCGCCCTCGTGCACGAACCATTCGTATTGCGCGCCCCAGTGGCGCGCGATGACCAGCACCATGAGCTCGAACAGCCGCTTGTCCAGGTTGCTGTCTCGCCGCAGCGTATTCCCCAGCCGATTGGCCGCGTCGGCGATGGCAGGGGTCCGGAGCCAGATGCCGAACGGCCCGCCGACGCGATGGCGGGTGGCGGCAATTTCCTGGGCAAGCCGCAGCTGATCCGGGCTGAGGTCGTCAGGCTTGAGATGGTCGACACGCGCCATGTCGTTCTCCTGGTGGGAGGCCCTGCCTCCATGCCCTATACTTCCCCAGATGACCGCCTTCGTCCAAAAGATCATGCGATGAACGACGCCGCCTTTCGCTCGATCGGGAAGCCGCTGCCCCGCAAGGAGGATGAGCGGCTGGTGACCGGCAAAGGGCGGTTCACTGACGATTTTTGGCTCGACGGCCAGGCGCACGCCGTGATGGTCCGCTCGCCCTACCCGCACGCGCGGATTGTCGGGATGAACAAGGCGCGGGCGCAGGCGATGCCGGGCGTGCTTGGCGTGTTCACCGGCGCCGACTGCCAGCATCTCGATCCGATCCCGCACGATCCGGTGCCGAAGACCAAATACGACATGAAGCTCACCGGCCCCGGTGGCGGCGAAATTTTTTTCGGACCGCATCGCCTGCTGCCAGCGGACCGGGCGCGCCACGTCGGCGAGGCCGTGGCCATGGTGGTGGCCGAGACGCTGGCGCAGGCGCTCGATGCCGCCGAGGCGGTGGAGGTCGAGTACGAGGAACTGCCCTTCGTCACGCACTCGGAAGACGCCATGGCGCCGGGCGCGCCGGCCGTGTGGGACGAGGTGGCGGACAACATTCTGGTCGACACCTGGTTCGGCGACCGCGGGGCGACCGACAAGGCCTTCGCGGCGGCGGATCACGTGGTGGCGATGGACATCCACGTCGGCCGGGTGACCGGCGTTCCGCTCGAGCCGCGGTCCGCGCTCGGAGTTTTCGACGCCACGAGCGGGCGCTACACGCTGCACGCCGGCAGCGGCGGCGCGGTGCGGCAGAAGCGCGAGCTCGCCACGATCCTCGGCATCGTGCCGGAGCGCCTGCGCGTTCTCTCCTACGACGTGGGCGGCAACTTCGGCACGCGCAACCGCGTGTTCGTCGAGTTCGGCCTGGTGCTGTTCGCCGCGCACAAGCTGGGGCGGCCGGTGAAATACACGGCAACCCGGTCGGAAGCCTTCCTGAGCGACTACCAGGGGCGCGACCTGGTCACCAAGGTCGAGCTGGCGCTCAACCGCGGCGGAAAATTTCTCGCGATGCGTGCCGCCAACATCAGCAACGTGGGCGCGCGCTGCGTGTCGCTGTCGCCGCTGAGCAAGGGCGCCGGCCTCATTCCGGGATCGTACGCCATCCCGGTCGCAACGCTGCGCGCCATGGCGGTGTTCACCAACACGATGCCGACGCAGGCCTATCGCAGCTCGGGCCGGCCTGAGGTGACGCTGGCGATCGAACGCCTGATCGACACCGCCGCCGCCGAGCTCGGCCTGGACCGCATCGAGCTCAGGCGCAAGAACCTCGTGCGGCCGCAGGCGATGCCCTACCTCAATGCCGTCGGCATGACCTACGACAGCGGGCGCTATGAGGAGAACATGGATCAGGCCATGCGCCTCGCCGACTGGGACGGATTCGCGGCGCGGCGGCGGGCGGCGAAGCGGCGTGGCAGGCTGCTCGGCCTCGGCCTCGCCAACTACGTCGAGTCCTCGATCGGAGCGCCGCGCGAGCAGGCCCGGATCACGGTGCAGCCCGAGGGTCGCGTCGATGTGGTGATCGGCACCCAGCCAAGCGGGCAAGGGCATGAGACCAGCTTCGCCCAGGTAATCGCCGACCTGCTCGGGGTGCCGGCCGAGAAGGTGAAGATCATCCTCGGAGACACCGACGTCGTCCAGGCGGGCGGCGGCTCGCACTCGGGCCGTTCCATGCGCCACGCCGCCACCGTGTTCTCGCTGGCGGCGACGGACCTGATCGACCGCGGCCGGAAGGCGGCGGCGGCCGTTCTCGGCGTGAATGCCGACAGCGTCTCGTTCAGCGACGGACGCTTCACGTCGCGCGAGACCAATCGCAGCTTCGACTTCCTCGAGCTTGCCGCCGAGACGCCGCGGCTCGCGCTGCCCGCGGAGCTCGGGCTGGCGGTGGTCGCCGACAACGAAATGCACGACCCGGTGTTTCCCAATGGCTGCGCGATCTGCGAGATCGAGATCGATCCCGAGACCGGCGCGCTGGAGATCACCCGCTATGCCTCGGTGGACGACGTCGGCCGCTGCATCAATCCGCTGATCGTTCACGGCCAGACCCACGGCGCCATCGCCCAGGGCATCGGCCAGGCGCTGTGGGAACAGTGCGTGGTCGACCCCGGCTCCGGGCAGCCGCTGGCCGGCTCGCTGATGGACTACGGCATGCCCCGCTCCGACTGTCTGCCGTCGTTCAAGGTGGAGATCGCGGAGGTGCTGTCGCCGACTAATCCGCTCGGCATCAAGGCTGGCGGCGAAGGCGGCACCACGGCGGCGCCCGCCGCAGTGGTGAGCGCGATCGTCGATGCGCTGCGCGACTACGGCATCCGCGACATCAGGATGCCGGCCACGCCCTACGCGGTCTGGACGGCCATTCAGGCGGCCCGGCAGGCGACACAAGGCGCCGGGAGGTGACCGGCGACAATGGGATGACGAAGATGGCTGAAGCAACCAACGTCCAGCGGATCCTGCACTTCAAGTTCCGCATGCCGAACGCCGATACCGACCAACTCGTTGCGCTCGTCAAGTCGGCGATGCCGTTCTACCAGGCGGCATCGGGCGCGCGCGCGCGGTTGCTGCGCAACGTGGACGACCCCAGTCAGTTCATCCAGGTGCTCGAGTACGAGGTCCCGCAGATGCTCGAGATGAACCGGCAGGCGATCGCCGGCGATCCTCTGTTCCAGAGCTATCTGCGCACATGGCGCACGCTGGTCCCCGGCGGTGTCGAGGTGGACGTGTACGAGGACGTGACGGAATAGATCAATGCCAATACGGCGGGTACCCCGAGTTGCGGTCCTCGGCATCGAGCAGGCGCAGCATGGCCGGCCATTCCAGCACGCCGTAGGGGCGCCGCGTGCCCGGCTGGTAGAGGTGGGCGGTATGCGCCAGAACATTCTCGCCCGGCATGGTGAGCTCGGTGCGCGCCGCCATGGCGTCGACCTGCGAGCGGCATGACAGCTCGAGCTGGTACATTGTGTTGAACGCCTGCTGTATGGTCGCGCCACAGGTGAGCAGGCCGTGGTTGCGCATGATCATGGCGTCATGCGGCCCGAGATCGCGCACCAGCCGCTCGCGCTCGTCGAGCTCCACGGCCGGGCCTTCGTAGTCGTGATAGCCGATATGGCCGACGAAGCGGATCGCGGTCTGCGACAGCGGCAGCAGCCCGCATTGCATGGCGGCGACCGCCATGCCGGCGCGGGTGTGGGTGTGCAGCACGCATTTGACCTCGGGGCGCGCCTTGTGGATGGCGCCATGGATCACGTAGCCGGATTTGTTGATGCCGTAATCGGTATCCGGCTTGGCGATGATGTTGCCTTCGAGATCGATCTTCACCAGGTTCGATGCGGTAATCTCCTTGTACAAGAGCCCGTAGAGGTTGATGAGCAGGTGATCTTCCGTCCCCGGGATGCGCGCCGTAATATGGTTGTAGATGAGGTCGGTCATCTCATACTTGTCGACGAGCCGGTAGCAGGCGGCGAGGTCGACCCGCGTCTGCCACTCTTCCGGGCTCACCTCATGGCGTACCGATTTGAAGTCCGTCGCGTAGTTCATCGTCGGTGCTTTCTCGCGATCCACCTCTCGTCATCGCCGGGCTTGACCCGGCGATCCATCCATTGAATGGATTCATGCTTTCGACGGATGCGCGGGTCAAGCCCGCGCATGACGAGTGCTTGCCTGTGACGGCATACTGCTTCATCACCGGCGCCAAGAGAAGGGGGGGCTCATGGGAGATATCCTGCGCAACAATGTGAAGGAGAAGCTGGCGCGGGATGAGGTTGTGGCCTCGATGACGGTGCGCCTCGTGCGCAGCATCGAGATCGCCCGCATCGCTCGCACGGCCGGCTTCGACTCGCTCTATATCGATCTCGAGCACTCGAGCTTCTCGCTGGAGACCACGTCGCAAATCTGCATCGCCGCGCTGGAAGCCGGGATCGCGCCGTTCGCGCGGGTGCCGGCGCTCGCCGACATTTCGCGTGTCCTGGATGGCGGAGCGCTCGGCGTGATCGCGCCGCACGTGCGCTCGGCCGCGGACGCGCGGGCCGTGGTGGCGGCAGCGAAATTCCCGCCGCTCGGCGAGCGCTCCAATGCCGGCAGCCTGCCGCACCTGCAGTACCGCGCGGTGCCGGCGGCGGACGCGTATGCTGCGCTCGACGCCGCCACCATGGTGATCGTCCAATGCGAGAATGTTCAGGCGCTGGACCACATGGACGAGATCGTGGCCGTCGACGGCGTCGACCTGGTCCTCATGGGTCTCAACGATCTCCTCGCCGACTGGGGCATTCCCGGCCAGTACGACGATCCGCGCGTGCACGATGCCTACGCGACGATCATCACGGCCTGCCGCAAACGCGGCAAGCACGCAGGTGTGGGCGGGCTCGCCAGCCGCCCCGACTTGATGGCCAAGTATGTGAAGATGGGGGCGCGCTACGTGTCGACCGGCACCGACCTCAACTTCCTGCTCGCCGCCAGCACGCAGCGCGCCAGGCAGGTGCAGGACATCAAGCCATGATGGGCGCGTCTGGCCGCGACATTCCGGTGGTGCAAAAGGACGGCCGCCCCGGCTATCCTGGCAGGCGGGAGGCGACCATCAAGGCCTGGTTCGGCGACGATCTCGACACCACGACGTCATTCGGGTCGACGCTGGCTTGAGCCTCGCAGAGGAGACGCTCGGTGCAAAAACTACAATCGCTGTTGCTGCAGGCTTGCCTGATCCTGGCGCTGGCGACGGCAGCGTCCGCCCAGGACTATCCGACCAAGCCGGTGCGGCTGATCATCCCGTTCCCGCCCGGCGGCAGCAACGACGTGGTCGGGCGCATGATCGCCACCCACATGGGCGAGCACCTGGGCAAGCAGGTGGTGGTGGACAACCGCAGCGGCGCCGGCGGCGTGATCGGCACCGAGGTCGCGGCGAACGCCGCCCCGGACGGCTACACGCTGCTGATCATCTCCCTCGCCCATGCGGTGAATCCGTGGCTCTACAAGCTCTCCTACGATCCGATCAAATCCTTCACGCCCATCGGCATCCTGGCCAGCGGGCCGAACGTGCTGGCGATCAACCCCGGCCTGCCGGTGAACTCGGTGAAGGAGCTCGTGGCGCTCGCCAAGCAGAAGCCCGGCGAGCTGCAATATGCCTCGGCCGGCGTGGGCAGCTTTCAGCATCTCGGCGGCGAGCTGTTCAAGCTGGAGGCGGGCGTCGACATGCTGCACGTGCCGTTCAAGGGCGGCGGTCCGGCGATGATCGACGTGATCGGCGGGCACACCAAGCTGGTGTTCAGCTCGCTGGTGCAGACCACGCCGCACATCAAGTCCGGCAAGCTCAAGGCGCTGGCGACGGGCGGCACCAAGCGCAACCCGGTTCTGCCCGACGTGCCGACAGTCGCCGAAGCCGGCGTGCCGACCTACGAGGCGGTCAACTGGTGGGGCATCGTGGCGCCCACCGGCACGCCGCAGCCGGTCATCGACAAGGTGCACGCGGCGCTGACGGCGGTTCAGGCCTCGCCCGAGGTGCAGAAGCAATTTTCCTCGGAAGGCGCCGAGATCGTGCAGATGAGCCCGCCCCAGTTCGGCACCTTCATGGAAAACGAAATGAAGAAATGGGAGCGTGTGGTGAAGGAGGGAAAGATCAGGGCGGAGTAACTGTCCCGAGCTGGCTCCACATGCAAGGCAGCGCCACTTGCTCCACCTCTCCCCAGCGGGGAGAGGTCGGATCGCGAAGCGGTCCGGGTGAGGGGGAACTGACCTATCGAAAGTCACCCGCCCCCTCACCCCAACCTTCTCCCCGCTGGGGAGAGGGAGCGCGCCGAGTCCGCGGGGGCGCCAGAACGCCAATCGGTTCGTCTCACTGATGCCGAGCATTCTCACCAGCAAGGACTTTTGGGGCGGCGTGATGCTGATCGCGATCGGCGTCGCGGCGGTCGTCATTGCGCGCGACTACCCGTTCGGCACCGCGCTGCGC
>DATFWC010000753.1:0-4185 GCA_035259885.1 Xanthobacteraceae bacterium | reverse complement strand
CTGCTTCGCTCGCCAGGGCGACGCGCGCAATGAGCTGGGAGACGGTCGCCCCCGCCAGCAGCACGAGCAGCCAGATGCAGATCAGCTTGAGACCGTCGCGCAGGCTGTCGGCGCGCGGCAACAGCCCGAGCACGACGAGACCCAGGCCGAGATTGTCGGCCTTGGTGAGCGCGTGCAATCGCGTCAGTGCATCGGGGAAGCGCAGCAGGCCGACGGTGCCGGCGAGAAAGAAGAATGCGCCCGCCGAAACCGCGGTGATCGTCACGATGTCGAGCGCGACACTCACTCGGCCTCCCCCGATTCAAGAGCATCCGCCCCCAGGCCAGGGGTGCCCTTCTTGACGAAGGCAATGGACGCGAAGGTGGCGAGGAGCGCCAGGGTCAGCGCGACGTCGATCGCCGCGCGCACGCCGGACACCGCGCCAAGGAGAAGCAACGCCGCGATGCCTCCGGTTCCGATCAGCTGCGCCGCCATCATGCGGTCGGCGTCTCCCGGACCGCGCAGGATGCGGACCAGGCCGAGCGCCAGCATCGCCAGGATGAAGCCGAGTGCGGCGGTCAGGAACTCAGTCATGGCGGAGCGCCCGCGACAGCGCCCCCTCCTCGGCCGCCAGTTGCGACACCACTGGCTGGTCGATGTCGAGGCAGTGGTACAGGAGGTTACCGCCCTCGTCGCCGGCCGGCACGGTGCCGGGCAGCAGACTGGTGAGCGTGGTGAACACGTTGCGAGCCGTGCCGGGCGCAAAGCCGGTCCGATAGGTCACGAAGCCGGGGCGCAGCGGCAGCCGCGGATCGAGGGCGCGGCGCGCGACATCCAGCCCAGCGACGACGGACTGATACAGGAAACGCACCGCGAGCCGGGCGACGGCGACAGGCGCACGGCGCGCGCCGCCCGGCGGCAGCAGGCGCAGGCTCGTCCAGGTGGCCGCGACGATCGCCAGCGCTGCGGCCGGAAGATCGGCAAGGTCGGCGCCGGCAAGCACGAGCCACAGGCCGAGGAACCAGGCCGCGCGCGCAATTACGGCGGTCGCGCCGGGGGCGCGCGCAGGTGCCCGCGTGCTTGCATCTCGTTCGTCCGATGAATGCATTGCAGTTCACCGAGCTCCGTGACGGCGCACTCCGAGCCTACGACATTTCAAATTGAAACACGACTGGTGCTCTTGCGAGTTGTCGCTTGAACGCTCCAATATGCAAATATGGTAGAGGCGGGCCCCGCGGAATGCGCTCATTTGGCGCTCCGCCATGATAGCGGAGCCTTATGACGGCAGATCGGGGCTTTCGCACGGCAGTCGTTCTAATCGCGACGATCGCGATTCTTGCTGCCATCCACTTCGCCAGCTCTGTCTTCGCGCCGCTCGCATTCGCCCTCTTCATCATCGCCATCGTGTGGCCGCTGCAGAACAGGCTGCAGTCGCGCCTGCCGAAGCTGATCGCGCTTGCGATCGTCATGGTGGTTGTCGTTGTCGTGCTTGTGGCGTTCGCTTCGCTGATCGCCTGGGGTTTCGGACGGGTGGCACAGGGGCTGCTCAGCGACGCGGCGCGGTTCCAACTCCTCTACGAGCGGGTGACCGCGTGGCTGGAGGGTCACGGCATCGCTGTTGCAGCGCTGTGGGCCGAGCATTTCAATATCCGCTGGCTCGTGCGCGCGGTGCAGGACGTCACCGGACGTCTCAACACGACCCTAACGTTCTGGCTGATCGTGCTGGTCTATGTGATCCTTGGGCTCCTGGAGGTCGACGACGCCGGCCGGAGAGTCCGAGCAATGGAAGACCCGGAGGTCTCGCGGGTTCTTCTTGACGGCAGCGTAACGACTGCCGTCATGCTCCGGAAATACATGCTGGTCAGGACTCTCATGAGTGCGGTAACCGGCGTGCTGGTCGGGGCCTTCGCCGCGCTCGCCGGACTGCAGTTTGCAGCCGAATGGGGTGTCATCGCGTTCGCGCTGAACTACATCCCGTTCATCGGGCCGTTCATCGCCACGCTGTTCCCCACCCTGTTCGCGCTGGCCCAATTCGAATCCTGGCAGGCCGCCCTGGTGCTGTTCGCCGGCTTGAACGTCATCCAGTTTGTCGTTGGCAGCTATATCGAGCCGCGCATCTGCGGCATCACACTCGCCGTCTCGCCCATGGTCGTGCTGTTTGCCGTGTTCTTCTGGACGTTCCTATGGGGCCTGTTCGGTGCCTTCATCGGTGTTCCGATCACCATCGCCCTGCTGACCTTCTGCGCGCAGCACGCCTCGAGCCGTTGGCTTCCGAACCTGCTCGGCGCGCCGGTCGGCGCGGACAAACGCTGAAGCGGAGGTGTCACACCTCAGAACGATCCAAATGCGGAGCCCAGGGCGATGACCACGACGAGTGCGATGAGCGCACCGACGATTCCGACCATCACGATATCGAGATAGCTCTCGCGATGGGTCGATCCGCAGACAGCGAGCAGCGTCACCACCGCACCGTTATGCGGGAGGCTGTCGAGCGTACCGGAGCCGATGACGGCCACGCGGTGCAGGAGCCCGGGATCGATGCCCTGTTCGGCGGCAAGGCGCATGTAGGTTTCGCCGAGCGCGTCGAGCGCGATCGTCATTCCGCCCGACGCCGACCCGGTCAGGGCGGCCAGGACGTTGGTTGCGACGGCAAGCGAGACCAGCGGTCCGCCCCCGATCGACAGGACCCACTCGCGCACCACGGCGAAGGCGGGCAGCATCGCGACGACGGCGCCGAAGCCGACGAGACTGGCAACCGTGACGACCGGCAGGACACACGCGTTGGCGCCAGCATCCATGCTCTCGCGCAGCGCCGGCAGCCGGCGGCGGTTGACGAGGACGAGCGTCAGGATCGCGGCGGCGAGGGCCATCGCCACCGCCCATACACCCATCACGCCGGACAGCGTGGTCGCGCCCCAGCGCTCCTCGGCCAGGAACGAGAAGTCGCGGCGCGGCAGGACGAACAGCGACATCAGGAGATTGACGCTCACCACCACCGCCAGCGGCAGCACCGCGACGCCGATCGGCGGCGCAGTGTCGGCGTGGCGGCCGTGACGGATCTCGGCTGGATCGAACTCGCGAGCGGTCGTCGCGCGCTCACGGATGATCTGATCGTCGGCGACGGCGTCGGCAGTGGTATCGCCACGGTCGCCATAGCCCTCGCCTGCCCGCCGCGCGGCTGCTTCGGCCCGGCCGAGCCACCATAAGCCGAACCCCAGCATGACGGCCGAGGCAATGATGCCGAGGCCGGGGGCGGCAAACGGCGTCGTGCCGAAGAACGGCATCGGAATGGCGTTCTGGATCGCGGGCGTGCCCGGAAGCGCCGACATGGTGAACGTCATCGTGCCGAGCGCAATCGCCGCCGGCATCAGCCGGCGCGGGACGCCGGCAGCGCGAAAGAGTGCCTGCGCCATCGGTGCGATGACGAACAATGCAACGAATAAGCTGACGCCGCCATAGGTCACCACGGCGCCGGCGAGCACCACCGCCAGCATGGCACGGCCGGTTCCCAATCGCTCGATCATGAAGCGCGCGATGGCCTCGACCGAGCCGCTGTCCTCCATCAGCTTGCCGAACAACGCGCCGAGCAGGAACAGGGGGAAGAACTGGGCGAAAAACTGCGCCGCGCTGCCCATGAAGGTCTGCGTCCAATGGGCAAGAAGCGGCTCGCGCGCCACCGCGGCGGCGACCAGTGCGGTCGCGGGCGCCAGCAACAGAACGCTCCAGCCGCGATAAGCCAGCCAGATCAGCAGGGCGAGCGCGAGCAATATGCCGAGGAGGCCCATCGCTCAGCACTCAGCCAGGAGCACATCGAGATCGGCGGTCGAGCGCTGTCCGAGGTCGTCGGCGTGCGCGTCGAGAAAGGCGCCGGCTGCCCGTCGCCCCTCGTCGCGCAGCATTTGCAGGAAGGCGCGCTCGGCATTCAGCTTCGACGAGTAGCCGAGATCGGTCATCATCTCCGTCATGACCCGGTGCATGCGCATCCCGGCCCAGCGCGCGCCTTCACCCGAGCCCGGATCCGCCACCTGGCGCAGCAGCGCGATCATCCGCAGCTCCTTCATGAGTGTGGCATTGAAGGACACCTCGTTCAGGCGATTGAGGATTTCGCTCGCCGATCGCGGCGTACCGGGACGCTCGCGCGGATTGATCTGCACCAGGATCGTGTCCTGCGCGTTGCTCTCGCGTATGAGCGGGGTAATCGTAGGA
>DATFWC010000752.1:0-2332 GCA_035259885.1 Xanthobacteraceae bacterium | reverse complement strand
TCGTGCTTCGGCTTCCACCGAAGCATTCATGCCGTGAATGAGTCATCGTTGCGTCGTTCATGACATGGAAGCCGGCATGACGGTACGGTGTTCATCCGCTACCGATCGACCCGTTCCAGCGCGATGGTTTCGAAGCTTGCGCGCGGCGCCGGCTAGCCATCATCCTCCGCTGCGGCGGCGCTGTGGCCGGCTATTGGCTGCCGCATGAGGGCACCAACACCATCGCCTTTGGTCTGATATCCTTCGACAGCATGGCGGCGTATGAGACCTGCCGCGCGCGCCTCAAGTCCGATCGCGACGGCGCGGAAAACTTCCGCTTTGCACAGGAGCAGCGCCTGAACCTCGCCAAGGAGCGCACCTTCCTGCACCGTGTGGAATGACATCAGGGAAAGGCAAGTGCATGTCCGATACCGTGCTCTGCGACATCCGCAACAAGATCGCGTTATTGACGCTCAACCGCCCGGACAAGCTCAACGCCCTGAACTACGAGCTGATCGACCGGCTGATGATGCTGCTCGACGAGATCGAGCGCGACGATGCCGTTCGCGCCGTCATCCTTACCGGCGCTGGCGACCGCGCGTTTTCGTCCGGCGCCGACATTGCCGGCTTCGCTCCGACCGTGCGGCAGGGCCAGGAGGCGGCGCTTCGCGACTTCGTCCGTCGCGGCCAGCGCATGACAGCGCGGATCGAGACCTTCCCCAAGCCGATCATCGTCGCCGTGAACGGGCTTGCGCACGGCGGCGGATCGGAGATCACCGAGGCGGCGCCGCTGGCCATCGCCAGCGAGCGCGCGGAGTTCTGCAAGGCCGAGATCCGGTTGGGCTTCGCGCCGCCGTTCGGCGGCTCGCAGCGGCTGCCGCGCCTCATCGGCCGCAAGCGCGCGCTGCGCATGATCCTCACGGCGGAGCCCATCAGCGCCCGGGCGGCGCGCGACTTCGGGCTGGTCAATGACGTGGTGCCGCACGAACGCCTTCTCGACGAGGCCTTTGCGCTCGCCGCCAAGATCATTGCGATGTCGCCGCTGGCGGTGACCGCGTGCCTGGGCAGCGTCACCCGCGGCATCAATGTGCCGATCGACGAGGCGCTCGCCATCGAGGCCGGCTATTTTGCCCGCATGGTGCCCACGCGCGACATCCAGGAGGGCATCTCGGCGTTTCTCGAGAAACGGGCGCCGCAATTCACCGGCACGTAACTTCGCGCAGGCGCGCATCGCCCGCCCCTCCGCGCGAAATGTGTGGCGCCGCGGTCAAGAGTTGTTGCCGGAGCGGCCGCCTTCGCGTAACCAAAGGCATGCAGCCGGGCGACGTCAGGACGGCCGCGGACGCGGTCAGGATCGTCGAGGAGCGCAAGCTCGATCACGTCAAGCTCGGCGTGTTCGACCTCGACGGCGTGCTGCGCGGAAAATATCTCAACCGCGACAAATTCTTCTCCGCCCTGGAGAACGGCTTCGGGTTCTGCGACGTCGTGCTCGGCTGGGATTCCAACGATCAGCTCTACGACAACGTCGCCTTCACCGGATGGCACACCGCCTATCCGGACGCGCAGTGCCGCATCGTGCCGGACAGCTGCCGGGCGCTGCCGCTCGAAGGCGACGTGCTGTTCTTCCTCGCCGAATTCGCCGGTACGGCCGAGGCGGTGTGCCCGCGCGGGCTGCTCAAGCGCGTGCTCGCGCGTGCCGAGGACATGGGTTTCGCCGCCTCGGCGGCGTGCGAATACGAATTCTTCCTGTTCGAGGAGACACCGCATTCGGTGCGCGAGAAGGGGTTTCGCAACCTGCGCAACATCACGCCCGGCTACTTCGGCTATTCGGTGCTGCGCGCCTCGGTGCACGCCGAGTTCTACGCCGACCTGCTGCGGCTCTGCACCGACATGCGCTTCCCCCTCGAGGGCTTGCACACCGAGACCGGGCCGGGCGTGCTGGAAGCCGCGATCCGCTACGCCGACGCGCGCGAAGGCGCCGACCGCGCCGCCCTGTTCAAGACCTTCGTGAAAGTGCTGGCCGAGCGGCGAGGCCTGATGGCGACCTTCATGGCCAAATGGTCGCGCGATTTCCCCGGGCAGTCGGGGCACCTGCACGTGTCGCTCAAGGATCGCGACGGCCGGCCGGTCTTCCACGACGCCGCGGCGCCGCACACGATCTCCGACACGATGCGGTGGTTCATCGGTGGGCAGCAGGCGCTGATGCCGGAACTGCTCGCCATGGTCGCCGCTACGGTGAACAGCTACACGCGGCTGATCCCCGGGTTCTGGGCGCCGACCGATGCCACCTGGGGGATCGACAATCGCACCTGCGCGTTGCGCGCCATTCCGGGCTCGCCCCAGTCGCAGCGGG
>DATFWC010000751.1:0-12596 GCA_035259885.1 Xanthobacteraceae bacterium | reverse complement strand
GCTCGATGCCCTGACCCCGACCCGTTATCGCGGGGTCATCAGCTTCGGCGTGTCGGGAGCCCTCGATCCCGCCCTCCAGCCGGGCGACATCGTGGTGGCGACCGAGATCACGTCGGATGCCGGCGCTTGGCCCATGGAGGCGATGCTCAGCGGCGCGGTGACGGATTGCCTGCGCGGCGTAGCGGCCACGCGCGCCGCGCTGGTCGGCGTCAACGCGCCACTGATCGAGGCAAGCAACAAGGCCGACCTGTGGAAACGAACCGGAGCGGCCGCCGTCGACATGGAATCGCATGTGGCGGCGAACTTTGGCGCCGCGGCCGGGCTGCCGGTGTGTGCGCTGCGCGTGATCAGCGATCCGGCCGCCCGCAATCTGCCGCCGGTGGCGGCGCGGGCGCTCAGGGCCGACGGCCGCGTCGATCTCGCCGCCGTCTTCGCCGGCCTGGCCGGTAATCCGAAGCAGATTCCGCTGCTGATCCAGGCGGGCCGCGATGCCCGCATCGCCTTCAGCGCGCTACGCCGCGTTCGCCGTCTTCTCGAGTTTGGCCTTGGCCTCGGCAGCGCGAATCTCTGACAGCTTCTGCTGCACCTGCTCGGAGAACACGTACTGGGCCGGCCGCTGCCCGGCGAGCGAGATTTCCGGCGCCATCGGCCCGCTGGTGCGCACGCCGCGCAAGGCCACACGCAACGCCTTGAGCGGATGTTTGAGCGTCATGTCGGCGGCGGTCGGCTCATAGCCGCAATGCGCCATGCAGTTGGCGCACTTCTCGTAGCGACCGGTCCCGTAAGAATCCCAGTCGGTGGTCTCCATCAGCTCGCGGTAGGTCTTGGCGTAGCCCTCGCCCAGCAGGTAGCAGGGCTTCTGCCAGCCGAAGACGTTGCGTGTCGGCATGCCCCACGGCGTGCAGAAGAAGACCTGGTTGCCGGCAAGGAAGTCGAGGAACAGGCCGGAATGCATCAGGTTCCAGTGCTTGCCCTGGCCGCGTGCGAACACGTCGCGGAACAGTTCCTTGGTGTTGCGGCGATGCAAGAAATGCTCCTGGTCCGGCGCGCGCTCATAGGCATAGCCGGGCGAGATCGAGACGCCGACGCCGAGCTCGGCGCAGAAATCCAGGAACGCGGCAATCTTTTCGGCCGGATGGTCGCCGAACAAGGTGCAGTTGACGTTGACGGTAAAGCCCTTGGCCTTGGCGGCATTGATGGCCGATACTGCGCGGTCGAACACGCCGTCCTGGCACACCGACTTGTCGTGGTGCTCCTTGAGCCCGTCGAGATGCACCGAGAAGAACAGGTAGGGCGACGGCTCGAACAGGTGCAGCTTCTTTTCCAGCAAGAGCGCGTTGGTGCACAGCGACACAAATTTCTTGCGCGCCACGATGCCCTTGACGATCTCGCCGATCTCGCGGTGGATCAGCGGCTCACCGCCCGGAATGGCCACCATGGGGGCGCCGCATTCGTCGACCGCGTCCAGGCATTCCTGCACCGACATGCGCCGATTGAGGATGGCGTCGGGATAATCGATCTTGCCGCAGCCGGCGCAGGCGAGATTGCAGCGGAACAGCGGCTCCAGCATGAGCACCAGCGGATAGCGCTTACGCCCGAGCAGCTTCTGCTTGATCAGGTAGGCGCTGAGCCGCATTTCCTTGAAGTATGGTACCGCCATGGTGCTGCCGTGCTCTGAATCCGTGAAAAGCGCGCCTGTCCTTACGATGATGCCGGTTGCGGTGTCCGCGGCTGCGTGAGCTCCACGGGCAAGCGGAATTCCATGGTTTCCTGCCGTCCCGGCAGCGTCTCCACGTCGACCGGCCCGAGCTGCCGCAACTTGTCGATGACGTCTTCGACCAGCACTTCCGGCGCCGACGCGCCGGCCGTGAGACCGACCACGTTCGCATCCTTGACCCAGTCCGGATTGAGCGCGCTGCCGTCGGCGATGAGATAGCTCGGCACGCCGGCCTCGGCGCCGATCTCGCGCAGGCGGTTGGAATTGGAGCTGTTGGTCGCGCCGACCACCAGGATCACGTCGACGAGGGTCGACAGTTCGCGCACCGCGGTCTGGCGATTCTGCGTGGCGTAGCAGATGTCCTTGATGTCCGGGCCGATGATGTTGGTGAAGCGCTTTTCCAGCGCCGCGATGATGCCGCGGGTATCGTCGACGCTGAGCGTGGTCTGGGTCACGTAGGCCACCGGCGCATCGACCGGGATCTCGAGCTTGTCGACGTCGGCCTCGGTCTGCACCAAGTGCACGGGCGCCGGGATCTGCCCCATGGTGCCTTCGACCTCGGGATGGCCGGCATGGCCGATGAGGATCAGCGTGCGTCCCTGCCCGACGTAGCGCTTGCCCTGGTTATGCACCTTGGTGACCAGTGGGCAGGTGGCGTCGAGCACCGGCAGGCCGCGCTGCGAGGCATCGTTGACGACCGCCTTCGGCACGCCGTGCGCACTGAACACCGTGACGGCGCCGGGCGGAACTTCCGACAGCTCTTCGACGAAATGCGCGCCCTTGGCCTTGAGGCTTTCCACCACGTGCCGGTTGTGCACGATCTCGTGGCGCACGTAGACCGGCGGGCCATACTTCTCCAGCGCGCGCTCGACGATCTCGATCGCGCGCACCACACCGGCGCAGAAACCGCGCGGTTGAGCCAGGATCACACGCATTCCAGCGAGCCCATGCGAAATTCGGATGCGTTGAAAGTCACAAACAGCCTCTCCAACATCTATGGCTGACGGCTTCTAATACCAAGGCCGCACCGCCGCCCAGGGTTCCCGAGGGCCGCCTCCCGCCACGGAAATTCCGCGGCGTTTCCAAAGTCTAGACTGCTTCCAAACGGGAGAAGCCCGAGCCCGCTGTTGCATACCAGTCCTTGACGGTTGCCCGCAAGGCGGGCCGCGCCGCAACGCACGGCAAAATCCCGCCGCGCCGGTGTGATTCGGCACCTCATATTGCCGATTCCCGGGCTTTCCTGATGCGCATGCTGCACAACCGAGCGGGGTGGACTTTGGCGCCGCTTTGGTGCCAGACAGCGCACGGCAGGTTCATCCCCACGGAAGCGGTGAATGGGTGACGCGGTTGTGATCGTCGGTGCCGGCCAGGCCGGAGCCCAGTTGGCCATGAGCCTGCGCCAGGGCGGCCATGCGGGCCCGATCCGGATGGTCAGCGACGAGCCCTATCTGCCCTACCAGCGCCCGCCCCTGTCGAAGAAATTTTTGGCCGAATATCGGGATGCGGATTCGCTGTTCCTGCGCCCGGAAAGTTTTTGGCGCGACCACCACGTGCAGTGCGAGCTCGGCGCCGCAGCCGGCGAGATCCGGCCAAAGGAGCGCCGCGTCCTGCTCAGGAACGGCCGCGAGATCCCCTATGGCACGCTCGCGCTGGCCACCGGCACGTCGGCGCGCGCGCTTCCGGTCCCGGGCGTCGATCTCCCCGGCGTATTCTCGCTGCGGCGGATCGACGACGTGGTGGCGCTGCGGCCGGCCATCACTGCGGCCGAGCGCATCGTGATCGTCGGCGGCGGCTATATCGGCCTGGAAGTGGCCGCGGTGGTGCGCACGGAAGGCCGCAGCGTCACTGTGCTCGAAGCGGAAGACCGCGTGCTGAAGCGCGTCGCCGGTCCGGCCACGTCCGACTTCTTCGACCGCTATCATCGCCAGCACGGCGTCGACATCCGCCTTGGCGCGCGCCTTGTCGCCATCGAGGCTGACGGCCGCGCGTTGCGGACGCGGCTGACGCCCGACGATGCGCTTGCCGCCGACCTCGTGCTGGTCGCTACAGGGGCGCGCGCCAACGACGACCTTGCCGCCGCGGCCGGCCTGACCTGCCAGGACGGCATCATGGTCGACGAGTTCGCACGCACCAGCGCGCCCGACATTTTTGCCATCGGCGACTGCACGCGATTTCCCAGCCGGCGTTATGGCCGCCGGCTGCGCCTCGAAAGCGTGCAGAACGCCATTGACCAGGCCAAGGCTGCGGCGGCGGTGATCCTGGGCAAACCGCAGCCTTACGATCCGGTGCCGTGGTTCTGGTCCGACCAGTACGACATCAAGTTGCAGATCGCCGGGCTCGCCGAAGGATACGAGGCCGTCGGAACGGTCGGCGATCCTGGCGCCGCACACTTCTCCGTCGAGTATCGCCGCGGCGGCCGCCTGATCGCGGTGGACGCCGTCAACGACGCGCGCGCCCACATGCTGGCGCGCCGCCGCATTGCCGAGGAGACGGCGGCGGTCGCCGAAACCGCCCGGACCTAGCTCGCTTTCGCCGCGGCCGGCGCAAGCGCCGCGAACCAGCGAAGCCGCTTCTGGCGGAGGTTCTCGATCGCCATCAGGGCCGCCGGCGTGACGATCAGCGTCAGCACCGTTGCGAAACCGAGCCCGAACACGATGGCGGTGGACAGATGGATCCACCATTGGGTCGCCGGCGCACCGACCGTGATCTCGCGCGCCAGGAACTCGACGTTCATGCCGAACGCGATGGGCAGGACGCCGAGGATGGCCGTCACCGCCGTCAACACCACCGGGCGGGCGCGCTCGCGGCAGGTCTGGATGATGGCGTCGTAGGCGGCGACGCCTTCCCGTCGCAGGCGGTCGTAGGTGTCGATCAGCACGATGTTGTTGTTCACGATCACGCCGGCGTTGGCGATCACGCCGATGCCGGTCATCACCACGCCGAATGACTGGCCCATCAGCAACAGGCCGAGCAGCACGCCGAACGTCGACAGCACGACCGCCGTAAGGACGAGACCGACCGACGTGAGCCGGTTGAACTGCGCGAGCAGGATCGCAAAAATCAGGAAGATCGCCGTCCCGAATGCCTTCATGAGGAAGGCGCCCGCCTTTGCACGCTCCTCGTCCTCACCCTTGAGCCGGAACGTGACGCCCGGCCCGAGGTCGGCCTTGGCGAGCTCGCGCGCAATCGCTTGCTGGACATTTGCCGACTGCACGCCTTCGGCGACGTTCGCCGCCACCGTGATCACGCGGTTGGCGTTCACGCGATTGATGTAGCCGACGCGCGGCACCGGAACACGCGTCACGAAGTTTCCGATCGGCACATGGCCGGCCTGGGTCTGGATTCTGAGCTCGTCGATCTGGTCGAGGCTGCGCCGGTCGGGCGGGTAGCGCACCAGGATGTCCACGGACTTGTCGCTTTCGACCGGCCGATATTCGGTTGCCTTCAATCCGTTGGTGACGAGCTGGATGGCGCTGCCCACGACGTTCACGCCGGCGCCGTATTTGGCCGCCTCGGCCTTGTCCACCTCGATCTTCCAGTCGATGCCCGGCAGCGGAAGCCCATCGTCGATATCGCGGACGTCGCTGCGCTGCCCGAGAATGCCGGCGACCTTCTTGGCCGCAGGTGTCAGCACCGCCGGATCGGGCGCCGAGAGCTGCACCTGGACCGGTTTGCCGGTGGGCGGGCCGGCGCGCGGCGCCGTCACCTCCACCAGGATGCCCGGAATATCGGCGGTCTTTTCGCGGATCGCATCCATGATGGCGTGCGCCGGCTTGCGCGTCCGCCAGTCGTTGAACTCGAACTGGATGACGCCGATCGTGTCTTCGCTGAGTTCGCCCATGCCGCGCGGCTGCTCGCCGACGCGCGCGTACACGGTTTTCAGGCCGGCGAATGACAGCACGCCCTTTTCGACCTCCTCCACCAGACGGTTCTTCTCGCCGAGCGAAAGATTGCCGCGCCCGTGCACGATTACCTGGCCGTAGTCCGGCTCGACGCTGGGGAAGAATTCGACGCCGCGACCGAACTTGCCGTACACGGTGGCGATTCCGACCAGGAGAAGCGCGGCCAGGCTCAAGGTCAGGCCTGGCCGGCGCAAGGCAAGCTGCACCGCGCGCATATAGGGCCCGTCGGGACCGGCGTGCGTCTCGTGCGCGACCGCGGCGGCGCGGCCGAGCAGCGCCCCCAGCGTCGGCGTGAAGAACAGCGCGACGGCGAGCGACGCCGACAATGTCGCGATCAGGGTGATCGGCAGATATTTCATGAACTCGCCGACGACGCCGGGCCAGAACAGCAGCGGCGAGAACGCCGCGACGCGCGTGGCAGTCGCCGCCACCACCGGTCCGCACATGCGTCTGGCCGCCAGCGCATAGGCGTCGCGCGGCGGCATGCCTTCGGCCATACGGCGTTCCGCGAATTCTGACACGATGATGGCGTCGTCCACGAGCATGCCGACCGCAAGGATCAGCGAGAACAGGACCACGATGTTGACGGTCAGCCCGGCGAGCTGAAGCCCGAGCACGCCGGCGAGAAACGACGCCGGGATCGCGATGCCGATGAACAGCGACGCACGGAAGCCGAGGGCGAACAGGATCACCACGGTGACCAGGAGCACGCCGGTCGCCACCGAATTCTCGAGATCCGCCAGCATCTGACGGATCACCTTTGACTTGTCCTGCGTGAAGGTGACATGGACGGCGTCGGGCCACGTCTTCTGCAGCTCCTGGACGATGCGCTTCACACCATCCACGGTCTCGATCAGATTCGCCCCGGACCGCTTAGACACCTCGATCGTCATGGCGGGGCGGCCGTTGACGCGCGTGATCGAGGTTGCGTCCTTGAATGTGGGCTTGATGTCTGCCACGTCCAGCAGCGTGACGGCGGCCTTCGCCGAAGCCGTGACCGGAACTTTCAGAATGTCCTGCGGCGTCTCGAACAGCGACGGAACTTTTACGGCGAAACGCCCGGTCTGTCCCTCGAGCGCACCGGCGGCAATCAGTGTGTTGAAGTTCTGCGTCAGCTGCCCGAGTGTGTCGAGCGAGATGCCGTAGCTGTTCATCAGAGTCGGGTCGATGATGATCTCGACCGCTTCGTCGCGTGCGCCGCGCAGCTCCGCCGACAGCACACCGGGCGCCTGCTCGATGGCATTCTTGGCGGCGCGGGCGATGCGCAGCAGGGTGCGCTCCGGCACCTCGCCGGACAGCCCGACCACAAGAACGGGATAGGTCGACAGATTGACTTCCAGCACCTGCGGCTCGTCGACGTCGCGCGGCAGGTCATGCTTGGCCTGATCGACCTTGGCGCGGACATCCGCAAGCGCGGACTTGGAATCGAACCCAGCCTCGAACTCGAGCAGCACGAAGCCGCCGCCTTCGAACGCGGTCGAACGCATCTCCTTGACGTTGCCAACCGATTTGAGCTGCGTTTCGACTGGCCGCAGTAGCAGCCGCTCGGAATCCTCGGGGCTGATGCCGCGTTGCGAGAGCTGAACGTAGATGATCGGAATCCTGACGTCGGGCTCCGCCTCCTTGGCAATCGTCGCATAGGCCACGAGGCCGGCGAGGAGGAGGAACACAAGCGTCGCGATGGTGAGCCGCGCGTGATCGATTGCGTAGTCGATGAGCTTCGACATGCCGGGGTTCCGTTGCGCGGGTTTAATTTGCCGTCGCCGTCACGGCATCCGCGGCCGCGACGGGCTGCACCTTCTGACCTTCGCGCACGAAGTCCTGGCCCTGCACGATCACCCGCATGCCGTCAGCAATGCCGGCGACCCACATGACGCCTTGCTCGTCTTCAATAACGTCGATGCGGGCAAAGCCCACGGTTCCGTCCTCGCCCACGGTACGCACACCGACGTCGCCCGACGACGAAATCGTCAGCGCCGAGCGCGGCACGCGCGTGGCAACCACGTTCGCCAACGGCACCGAAACCTGCGCCGTGATGCCGTCCGGGATCGCGCCATCCGGGTTCGCCATTTCGACTTCCACCCGGTAGGTCCGCGTGGTCTGGCTCGCCGTCTTGGCGACGAAACGGATGTTGCCGGTCACGGTTTCGCCGGTGACGAGCCGCACCTTGGCCGGCGCGCCGACCTTGATGCCGGCGAGCTTGCGCTCCGCCACCTCGACCACGGCGAGCATCGGATCGAGCGCGACGATCTGCGCGATTTCCCGACCCGCCATGGAGAACGCAGCCTGGCCGACTTCCACCGACACGTCGTGCACGACACCCGTCCAGGGTGCGCGCACGATCCCGCGGTCGCGCTCCGCCTCGGCGACAGCGAGCGTGGCTTCCGCGGTCTTGAGCTGCGTCTCGAGACTGACCTGATCGAGCTTCGGCAGCGTGCCCGAGGCGATCAGGCGTTGCTTGGCATCAAGCTCGGTCCGGCGCTGGGTGACCAGCGCCCTCGCCTGCTCTACCTGGGCGGTGCGCGCGTCGTCCGAAAGCACCGCGATGATGTCGCCGGCCTCGACGCGCGAGCCGCGCTTGACCCGCAGCTCGGTAAGGATGCCGCCGGTCCGCGCCGTCACGGTGACCCGCTTGTCCGCCTCGGTGCGGCCCGAAATGGTCAGCTTGCGGTGGTGCGGGACCAACTTGGTGTCGATCACGGCGACGCGAAAAAGCTGATTGGCCTCGCCTTCGGCGGCGCGAATGGCGGCGTGGCTCTCGGCGCTGTCGTGCGGCAGGACATAGCCCGATGCGATCCACAGGGCGGCGGCGCCGACAAGGCCAAGTGCCGTAATGCGACTCGCTTTCATTGTGATGTCCTCTCTTCATCACGACACGCAGGCGCACGCACATGGGTCCGCCCTGCGCCGAGCAGGTGGCGCGCCACATCCATGAACATCGGAAGCACGGACGCCGGATCGAAATTGGGATCGAGCGCGCGGCGCCACCACACGCCGTCGGCGATGACCATCAGCATGGTGGTCACGCCCTCGAGGTCGACGTCTTGCGGAATATCACCGCGCCGGGCGGCGGCACGGAACAGATCGAGCAACCACTGCCGCACGTCAGCATCGAACGAACGGCAGATGCGGGCGATTTCCGGATCGCGGCGCGCCTCCGCCATGATCTCGGTGCACAACAGCACCTCCTCGATCGGCCGCTGGGCGAAGTGGTGATGCGCCATGGCGCCGAGGACCGCGAACAGGCCGTACGACAGGTCGGCGTTTTCGAACTGCTGCGCCACTTCCGCCCGGTCGCGTTCGGCGATGCCGGCGATGATGGCTTCTTTCGACGGGAAGTAGCGATAGAGGTTGCCGGGGCTCATGCCGGCTTCGGCGCAGATGTCCTGCATCGACGCGCCGTGAAAGCCCGAACGCACGAAACAGCGCTGGGCGGCCGCGAGAATTTCGCCCCGGCGGTCGGACTGAAGCTGGACGTTGGCGCGGCGCATGGAGAGTTATTCCGCTGCAACGCAGTAAAAGAGAATGAACGTTCACTCTCATAAAGAGTGGTTAAGAAAGTGTCAAAATTCGGGAATTTACGAGCGTGTCATGGTAACGGCGCCGAACGGCACCGAAAAGGGCTTCGCACCGCAACAAGTCAAAAGCCGGCGCGACATGTTCGTGGTGCGCCGTATCGCGAGGAGACGGCACAGCCGGTGAAACGGCCGGGAGATGAGCAACGCACGCCTTCGTCATTGCCGGACTTTTCCCGGCAATCCCGCTTGGCATTGCACGGCCTTGCCCAGATAAACGAGATGGCCGGGACAAGCCCGGCCATGACGAATGAGTACAGTCCGTTCGAATCAATCCGCGCTCACGCCGCTCGCCTTGATCGGCACCGCCCACTTCTCGATCTCGCTCTTCACGAACTGACCGAGATATTGCGGCGTCATCTGCTCCGGCGGCGCGACCTGCGCGCCCATGGTCTGCAGGCGCTCGCGCACCGACGGGGTCTTGGCCGCTTCGACGATCGCGGCGTTGAGCTTCTTCACGATCGGCTCCGGCGTGCCCTTGGGCAGGAACACCGCGCTCCACGTATAGGCTTCGAGATTCTTCACGCCCTGCTCGGCGGCGGTCGGCAGGTTGGGCAGCACCGGCGACCGCTCCTTGGTCATGATGGCGATGCCCTTCACGGTGCCGCCGTCGATCTGCGGCTTCGCCGTGTTGATGATCTCGCACAGGTAGTCGATGCGCCCGCCCTGGAGATCCTGCATGGCGGGACCGGTGCCGCGATAGGGGACGTGGGTGACATCGATGCCGAGCACCGAGTTGAGCACGACGCAGGCGAGATGGGTGGCCGAGCCGGCGCCGGCGGAGCCGAATTGCATCTTCGACTGGTTGGCCTTGGCGTAGGCGATGAATTCCTGGAGGTTGTTGGCGGGCAAATCCTTGCGCACGATCAGCGCGATCGGCGTTTCGGCGATGAACGCCACCGGCGTGAAGTCATTGGCCGCGTGGTAGGCGGGCTTCTTGTACAGCGTCTGGTTCTGCGCGTGCGTGCCGACGCTGCCGAGCACGAAGGTATAGCCGTCGGGCGCGGCGTCGGCGACGCGCTTGGACCCGGTCATGCCGCCGGCACCGCCGACGTTCTCGATCACCACCTGCTGGCCGAGCGTTTCGCTCATGCGCTGCGCCACCACCCGGCCGATCGTGTCCTGCGGCCCACCCGCCGCGAACGGGATGATCATGGTGACCGGGCGGGTCGGGTAGTCCTGTGCGCTGGCGGATCCAGCCAATGCAACCAAGCTCACCAGCGCAGACCCGACGATTTTTTTCATCATGGATACCTCCGTGTATGGCCGAACCTTGCGCCTTGATGCCGCACGGTCAAGGGTGAGAACACCGGGCGCAGTGTCACAGTCCGGGACGGACGGCCGGTCAATCGACCGCCGCACCGCTGGCCTTGATGGGAACCGCCCATTTGGCGATCTCGCCGGGTAGCAGCCGGGCGAGATAGTCCGGGCTCCGCCGCTCCGGCTCGACGATCCTCGCGCCCAAGCCTTCCAGCCGCTCGCGCACCCACGGCGTGTCCAGCGTCTCGCTCAAAGCCGCGTTGAGCCGGCGCACGATCGGCTCGGACGTGCCGGCGGGAAAGAACAGGGCGTGCCAGCTGCTCGTGTCGAAATTGGCGAGCCCCTGCTCCTGCGCGGTCGCGACCTGCGGCAGGACCTGCACGCGCCGCGGCGACAGATACGCAATCGGCTTGATCGAGTTGCTCTGGATCAGCGGCAGCACGCCGATGATGACATCGCAGATGTAGTCGACGCGGCCAGCCGCGATGTCCTGCATCGCCAGCGCGGTCGAGCGATAGGGGACATGGGTCGCATCGATGCCGACAATGGAGTTGAGCAGCATGCACGCCACGTGCGCCGCCGAACCGGCGCCGGCGGATCCGTATTTCAATTCGTCCGGATGCGCCTTGGCATAGGCGATGAACTCGGGCAGCGTGCTCACCGGCAGATCCTTGCGCACGGCGAGCACGCGCGGCTGCTCGATGGTCAGACCGACCGGGGCGAAATCCGTCACCGCATCGTAGGGCGGCTTGCGGTAGAGCGACTGGCTGAACGCCTGGGTGGCGATGTTGCCGAGCAGGAACTGGTAGCCGTCGGGCGCCGCCTTGGCGACCCGGCTGGCGCCGGTGGTGCCGCCGGCGCCGCCGACATTCTCGACCACGATCTGTCGCCCGAGGATTTCGGTGAGTCGCTGTGCCAGGACGCGGCCACCGACGTCCACCGGCCCGCCGGCCGCGAACGGAACCACCATGGTGACCGGCCGTGCCGGCCAGTCCTGGGCGCCGGCGCTGCCGCCCGCCGCCAGCATGATCAACGCAATACCGACCACCACCTTCATGAGAAGCCCTTTCCGTTGGGCAGACAGTCGCGGCCCGCGCCGGTCCGGTCAAGCGCCGCTTGTCGGCGACCGGCAACTCCGCCTATCAAGGGCGGATGGGAGCGATGCCGGAAACGCGCGTGGCCATTGCCGGATTGGGTGCCATCGGCCGCGAGGTCGCACGGCGGCTGCAGGGAATGCCCGGCGTCGGGCTCGCCTGCGTCGCGGCGCGCGACCGTGCCAGGGCGCAAGACTTCCTCGACGGCGCCGGCATCGCCTGCCCGATCGTGCCGTTCGAGGCCTTTCCGGACCATGCCGACCTTGCGGTCGAATGCGCGCCGGCGGCACTGCTGGAGCCGATCTGCCGGCCGATGCTGGCGGCCGGCAAGCAGGTGCTGGTGCTCAGCTGCGGTGCCCTGCTGCGCACCGACCTGATGGAGTTCGCCAAACAGTGTGGCGGCCGCATCATCGTGCCCACCGGCGCCCTGCTCGGCCTCGACGCCGTCGCGGCGGCGGCGGAAGGACAAGTCCATTCCGTGCGCATGACCACGCGCAAGCCGCCGCAGGGCTTGGCGGGCGCGCCTTATCTTGTGGCCAACAACATCAGCGTCGACGGCCTGAACGAGGCCAAGCGCGTGTTCAGCGGCACGGCGCGCGCCGCCGCCGCTGGTTTTCCCGCCAACGTCAACGTGGTCGCCGCGCTGGCGCTGGCCGGCGTCGGCCCCGACCGCACCATGATCGACATCTGGGCCGACCCGGCCGTCGAGCGCAACTGCCACTCCATCGAGGTCGACGCGGATTCGGCGCGCTTCACGCTGGCGATCGAGAACGTGCCATCGGACAACCCGAAGACCGGCCGCATCGTCGCCCTGTCGGTGGTCGCCACGCTGCGCAAGCTCAATGCCCCGCTGCGGGTCGGGACGTGAGGGGGCTGGTAGGGTGGGTTGAGGCGCAACCGTCGGCTTGCGAACGAGAGTTCTGTATAGCGCGCCGAAACCCACCAGCGGCGGTTCAGCACGGTGGGTTACGGCGCGCACCGCCGTGGCAACAATGAGAGCCGTGCCACGCGCCTAACCCACCCTACACGACACGGCCCCTAGCCTCCT
>DATFWC010000750.1:0-7720 GCA_035259885.1 Xanthobacteraceae bacterium | reverse complement strand
TTCATCCTGATCACCATCGCGCTCGACACGCTGGCGCTCGGAATGATCATTCCAGTGCTCCCCAAGCTGGTCGAAGCCTTCATGGGGGGCAATACCGCGCGTGCGGCCGAAGTTTTCGGCGTGTTCGGCATCGTCTGGGCGCTCATGCAGTTTCTTTTCTCGCCGTTGCTCGGTGCGCTGTCGGACCGCTTCGGGCGCCGTCCGGTCATCATCCTGTCGAACGCCGGCCTCGGTCTCGACTACGTGGTGATGGCGCTTGCGCCGACTCTTGGCTGGCTGTTCATCGGCCGTGTCATCTCGGGCATCACCAGCGCCAGCATCTCGGCGGCCTATGCCTATATCGCCGACGTGACGCCGCCCGAGCGCCGCGCCGCCAGCTACGGCCTGCTCGGCGCTGCGTTCGGCATCGGCTTCATCCTCGGGCCGGCGCTGGGCGGTGTGTTCGGCGCGCTCGAGCCGCGGCTGCCATTCTGGGTCGCGGCCGCCTTCAGCCTGGCCAATGCGGCGTACGGCTTTTTCGTGCTCCCGGAATCGCTTGCGCCTGACCAGCGCAGCGGCTTCGCCTGGCGGCGCGCCAATCCCATCGGCTCGTTCGCTCTGTTGCGCTCGCATCCCGAACTGTTCGGACTGGCCGCCGCCAACTTCCTCATCAACCTGTCGCACGTGGTGTTTCCCACCGTCTTCGTTCTCTATGCCGGCTATCGCTATGGGTGGAACGAAAGCCGTGTCGGCCTGTGCATGGCGCTGTTCGGGCTCTGCTCCATGGGCGTGCAGGCCGGATTGGTCGGGCCGGTCGTGCAGCGGCTGGGCGAGCGCCGTGCCCTGTTGCTTGGCCTTGTCATGGGCACGCTCGGCCTGACCATCTTCGCCCTGGCGCCCACGGACGCGCTGTTCTGGAGCGGAATTCCGGTGATGGCGTTGTGGGGATTTGCCACGCCGGCGCTTCAGGGCTTGATGACGCGCCTTGTGGCGCCCTCGGAACAGGGCCGGCTGCAGGGCGCCAACAGCAGCATCGTCGGGATTGGCAATGTCATCGGCCCGGGCATTTTTGCGCTGGCCTTCGCCTCTGCGACCGAGGCCGGTCGCGATTTTTCCGGCGCGCCGTTCTTGCTGTCGGCGCTCATGCTGGTCGCCGCGGCGGTGCTCGCTTGGGTGGTGACGCGCCGGCATGCAGCCGCGCCTTAGGATCAAGGCGCGTTCAACCAAGCTCAATCATGATGCGGTCGGTGCGTACTGCGTGCGCTTGCCGCCCGGGCTCAAGCCGGCGCGCGAAATTCCAGAAGCTTTTGCGCGCGATAGTCGTAGAGCTTGCCGGTTTCCTGGAAGTCGGGGAGGCAGAGCGTCACGATCTTCTCGGCGACCTGTTCCGGCCGCGGCAGCGTTGCCGGATCCTCGCCCGGCATGAAGGTCGCGCGCATGCGCGTACGCGTCGGCCCGGGATTGAACAGGTTCACGCGCACGGCTGTCGACGCCGTTTCGGCCGCATAGGTGCGCACCAGCGTATCCAGTGCCGCCTTGGTCACCGAGTAGGGGCCGCGGTAGGCCCGCGCATTGCTCGCCGCGCCCGACGTCACGAACACGGCACGCCCGGCGTCCGAGCGCTGCAGCAGCGGATCCATGGAGCGGATCAGGCGCCAGTTGGCCGTTACGTTGACGGCGATTGCCTCGTCCCACGCCTTCGGCTCGACATGACCGAGCGGGGAGATGGACCCGAGAATGCCGGCATTGCCGACGAGCACGTCGAGCCGCCCGTAGCGCTCGTTGAGGGCGGCACCGAGCCGGTCGATGCCGGAAAAATCCTTCAGGTCGAGCGGCACCAGCGTGGCGACGCCGCCGGCCGCGCGAATGGCATCATCGACCTCCTCCAGGCCGCCGACCGTGCGCGCCACCGCTACCACATGCGCGCCCGCCTCGGCGAGCTTGACGGCGAGCGCGTAGCCGATGCCGCGCGAGGCCCCGGTCACGAGCGCGATGCGATCGGCGAGCGGCTTTGCCATGACGGCCATGCTTGCCATCCGGGCCTGGCGTTTAAGTCAGCTGGAGGCCATGAATACTGCCGGCGGCCGAATTGGCAATCCCGCCATTCCCGGACAGCAGACTTCGGACTGCGTCAGCTTGCCTCGGCGAGCAGCGACAATTGCCGCGGCGGCGATTCCGAGGCGGCACGGTCGGTCAGTCCCGTGGGATATTCGCCGGTGAAGCAGTGATCGGTGAATTGCGGCCGCGCGGCGTTGCGCCCGTTCTCGCCCATGGCGCGGTAGATGCCATCCACCGACAGGAAGGCAAGCGAATCGGCACCGATGAAGCGGCGCATGCCCTCGAGATCATGGGTGGCGGCGAGCAGCTTGTCGCGTTCCGGCGTGTCGATGCCGTAGTAGTCGGGATGCGTGATCGGCGGCGAGGCGATGCGGAAATGCACTTCGGTGGCGCCGGCGTCGCGCATCATCTGCACGATCTTGGTGGAGGTGGTGCCGCGCACGATCGAATCGTCGACGAGAACGATGCGCTTGCCTGCCACCACGGCGCGGTTGGCGCTGTGCTTGAGGCGCACGCCGAGCTGGCGGATCTGCTGCGTCGGTTCGATGAAGGTGCGGCCGACGTAATGGTTGCGGATGATGCCGAGCTCGTAGGGGATGCCCGAGGCCTGGGCGTAGCCGATCGCCGCCGGGACACCGGAATCGGGGACCGGCACGACGACGTCGGCCAGCGCCGGCGCCTCGCGCGCGAGCTGGGCCCCCATGGTCTTGCGCACGTCGTAGACGTGCCGCCCGCCGACGATGGAATCCGGCCGCGCGAAGTAGATGTACTCGAAGATGCACGGGCGCGGCGGCAGGGGCGGGAACGGCTTGTGCGTCTGCAATCCGTCCTCGTCGAACACCACGACCTCGCCGTTCTCCACGTCGCGGACGAACTTGGCGCCGATGATGTCGAGCGCGCAGGTCTCCGAGGTGAGAATCGGGTGCCCGTCGAGCTCGCCCAGCACGAGCGGCCGAATCCCCAACGGGTCGCGCGCGCCCACCAGCTTCTTGTTGGTGAGCCCGACCAGCGAGTAGGCGCCTTCCAGCGCGCGCAAGGCCTCGATGAACCGCTCGATGAAACGGTTGCGCCGCGAATGCGCGACCAGGTGCAGGATCACCTCGGTGTCGGTGGTCGACTGCATCATGGCGCCTTCGCGCACCAGCTGCCGGCGCAGCGTCAGGCCATTGGTGAGGTTGCCGTTGTGGCCGACCGCGAAGCCGCCGGTGTTGAGCTCGGCGAACAGCGGTTGGACATTGCGGATGATGGTCTCGCCGGTGGTCGAGTAGCGCACATGCCCGACCGCCAGGTGGCCGGGCAGGCGCTCGATCACGTCGCGCCGCGAGAACGTATCGCCGACCAGGCCCAGGCGGCGCTCGGAATGGAACCGCTGGCCGTCGAAGGTGACGATGCCGGCCGCCTCCTGACCGCGGTGCTGCAGGGCATGCAGCCCGAGCGCCGTGATGGCGGCGGCATCGGGATGGCCGAAAATGCCGAAAACGCCGCATTCCTCGCGCAGCCGGTCGCCATCGAGATCGGGAAGGCTCATTTCGTCCATGCTGCTGCTCATCCCGTTGCGGTCCTGCCGCTATCTGCTCGTCCGGGTCACCGGTACCCCGATATCGGAGCGTTCACCCGGCGGCGCGTCCTGCTCCTGGTCCTCGCCGCCCTTCGGACGTTTCAACCGTTTCAAGATGGTGCTTTCGGGGTCGTCCGGCAACATCGACATCAGCCAGTCCCCGGTTCCCTTCAGCACGACCTTCGATTTGGCGTCGCGCACCCAGGTCGGCTGGCTCTTCTCCGGCACCAGCCAGGCGAAGAACAGGAAAGCGACCACGACGATGACCAAGCCGCGCGCCAGCCCGAACAGGAAGCCGAGGGTGCGGTCGAGCGCGCCGATGCGGCTGTCGAGCACCATGTCGGAGATCTTAATGGTGAAGATCGACACGATGATGAGCGTGCCGAGGAACAGGCCGGCGACCACCGCCAGGGTCGCGACCAGGTCACTGGTGATGTACTGCTTCGCCTGCGGCACCAGCTTGGGATAGAAGTAGACGGTCACCAGCGCGGCCGCCGCCCACGAGGCGATCGACATGACCTCGCGCATGAAGCCGCGGATCATGGCCAGCAGCCCCGAAATCAGCATTACGGCGAGGAGGACGATATCAAGCCACGTGATCGGCATCGCGCGCTCTTGAAGACCACAATGCGCCCATTGTCCCTGGAATCGGCCGAGTCCGCCGAGCGCGCCCCGTGTATAGCGGGCGCCATCGCCGCTGGCCAGAGCAGAACACGGGCCGCGGCGAACCGACGACGGAACATCGTGAATCGGCTGTTATGACCTTATCCTTCCGCTTTTCGTCGGTTATCTGCGATTCGCCGTCCATCGTCCGTTGTCCGTCGTCGGTCTGGCGGCTTGCGCGCCGCGATGTCGGCCACCAGGCTGGTCAGCGAGCCGACCGCCGTCAGCGTCAGGCCTGACTCGGCCGGCCCGTCGCGCCCCACCTCGGGCAGGACCGCGCGCGTGAAGCCGAGCTTGGCCGCCTCCTTCAGCCGCGCGCCGGACTGACGGACCGGGCGCACGGCGCCAGACAGCGAAATTTCGCCGAAAAAAACCGCATCGGCGGGCAGGGGCGCATTGGCCAGCGAGGACACGAGCGCTGCGGCTGCCGCAAGGTCAGCCGCCGGCTCCTGGATGCGCAATCCGCCGGCCACGTTGAGATAGACGTCGTGGCTTCCCAGCCTGACCCCGCAATGGGCCTCGAGCACCGCCAGCACCATGGACAGCCGATTCTGGTCCCAGCCGACCACGGCCCGGCGCGGCGTGCCGAGCGAGGTCGGCGCCACCAGGGCCTGGATCTCCACCAGCAGCGGGCGCGTGCCCTCGATCCCGGCGAACACGGCGGTGCCCGGCGTCCCAAGATCGCGCTCGGACAGGAACAGTTCGGACGGGTTGGTCACCTGGCGCAGGCCGGCGCCCGTCATCTCGAACACGCCGATTTCGTCGGTGGGGCCGAAGCGGTTCTTGACCGCGCGCAGGATGCGAAACTGGTGCGAGCCCTCGCCCTCGAACGACAGG
Organism: Xanthobacteraceae bacterium; assembly: GCA_035259885.1. Lineage (GTDB taxonomy): Bacteria > Pseudomonadota > Alphaproteobacteria > Rhizobiales > Xanthobacteraceae > DATFWC01. The sequence goes on along the minus strand of DATFWC010000750.1, from coordinate 2,625 downwards.
ACCGCGTCCACCATGTGCTCGATGACGCGTGGGCCGGCGATTGTCCCTTCCTTGGTAACGTGACCGACCAGGATCACGGCAGCGCCCGTGCGCTTGGCGAAGCGGATCAGGGACTGGGCCGCGCCGCGCACCTGGGTCACGGTGCCGGGCGCCGATTCCACCGCGTCGGTCCACATGGTCTGGATCGAATCGATGACGATCAGGCGGGGCGTGCGGCCTTCCGACAGGGTGGCCACGATATCCTCGACCGAGGTTTCGGCGGCAAGCTCGACCGGCGCTGCCGCGAGGCCGAGGCGCTCGGCGCGCAGCCGGGTCTGCGCCACTGCCTCCTCGCCCGAGATATAAACGGTGCGGTGGCCGCCGCGGGCGAGCGCCGCCGCGGTCTGGATCAGCAGCGTCGACTTACCGATGCCGGGATCGCCGCCGAGCAGGAGCACCGAGCCGCGCACGAACCCGCCGCCGGTGACGCGGTCCAGTTCGGGCAGGCCGGAGGCCAGCCGCGGGGCCTCGTGTGTTTCGCCAGCGAGCGGGGCGAGCGCGAACAGGCGCCCTGTGCGCGGCGCCCGGCCGGGCCCGGCCGGGCGGGCGGCGTTCTCTTCGGCGATGGTGTTCCATTCGCCGCAGGCGTCGCATTTGCCCTGCCAGCGGCCGTAGGTCGCGCCGCAGTTCTGGCAGACAAAGGTTGTGGTGGCACGTGCCATCAGGGGACCGAAACGATTTTGGCGGTGGAAAGTCAAGCGTGCGGTCAAGACCGCGCCGGCCAGCGGCGAGCCACGCGCCGGCCGGTCAGTCGCCCTTTTGATAGGCGGTGTGGCAGCCGTTGCAGCCCTGGCGCAGTTCGGCGACGAACGTCCTGAGTTCGGTTTCCTGTTTGGCGCGGCTGGCCTTGTAGGCGATTTTCGAGGCGCTCGCGGCCCTGCCGTAGAAGTCCGCAAAGTTCGTCCACAGGTCGGGCGACGCGTAGGTGTCGGTGCCGGGGTCGCGCTCGACGTTGGGTTTCCACTGGTTGGTGCTCTCGGGAAACAGGTGGGGAAAAGCCATCAGCATCACGGAGATCGTGTCGGCGTGCTCGCGTGCTTCCGCCAGGTTGAGGTCCTTTCCGGAAGCGATCATGCCTTCGAGCTCGTCCATGTTGCCGTTGATCGTATCCATCAGAATCTTGCGCGCGAAGATCACGTCCTTGGGCGGCGCAGCGGTTCGCTCCTGGCCCCACGCCACACCGGTGAATGCAAGGCTCCACGCGGCCAGCAGGGCGCAGCCCGGCCAAATCCGCAACCGCAAGGTTCGATCCATCCCGCTCATCTCACGTCTCCGTCCCCGTGCTGTTGATGTTGCGATCTGTTTGGCGTCACACCGGCGACATGGTGAAGCCGATCCGCCGGCCGAAAAATACGACCGCGATCCAGAACCCCAGCGACAGTGCTCCGGCGAGCATCCCGGGCAGTGGCACAGTCGCGGCGCGATCCCATTTCGCCACGCCGCGATGGGTGATGAGCTGGAAGACCAGCATGTTGATGCCGGCCAGCAGCAGGATCAAAAGCTTGATGCGGAACGCCGTGTTAGCGAAATAGGCCACCGGCTGGCTGACGAACATGAGCGCGCCGGTCAGTGCGGCGAGGGCAAAAGCGCCCCACGTCCACGGCAGCACGTCGCGGGACAGCTCGCCGTAGGCGCGCCGCATCGACGCCAAGCCGAGCAGCCGGAGATCCACGGTGGCGATCGTGCCGACCACGAGCGCGATGGCAATGACGTGGATCGATTCGGTCATGGGAAACGCCCAGGTCGATTCCTTGATGAAGGTCGCTGCGCCGGTCCGCTCGATCGACTGCAACAACGCAGTGATGGACTCCACGTCAGCCCCCGCCCTGGCTCATCGCACGCAACGCCGGATCGTGCCTCAATACACTTGCAGATACGCAATCCAGCGGCCGGCGACCGCGATGGCGCACCACAGTAGGAAGGTCAGGACGGCAAGCGCGCTCATCATCACGCCCCTGGGCGCGCCGTCCCGCCACGAAGCGACGTTCCGGCGCAGCGAACTCTGGAACGCCACCGTCACCGCGATGGCGAGCGCAAGCAGCAGCATTTTCAGCTGAAACGCCGGATTGAGCAATGAACGCTTGGGCTCGCCGATGATGAGCAGGAGCCCTGTCGCGGCGAGCACGATGAGGCTCGCCCAGATCCACGGCACGAAGCGGCGGGCGGTCTCCGCCATGGTCTGCGAGCGGCCAGCCACCTGCAGGATGCGCAGGTCGACCAGCATGACTGCGGACAGGACCGCGGCGATTGCCAGGATGTGAACGGCCTGGAGCACCGGAATGAGCCACAGCGCCCCGGCGATCCCGCGGCTGGCAGGGGTGGCGGCAAGCCACTGGGCGAGAGCTTGCATCTGTCGTTCCTCCCCGGCCCCGCCTTGGCGCGATGTGACCCCGGCCGGCAGCGCGTCCGTTCGCGTGATCCTGTGCTCTCCGCCGTCACTTCCGCGCCCGGTTGAAATAGCGCAAATCGGGCGGCGGCTGGTTCTTCCTGGTCGGCATCAGGTGTCCGTCGGCGCTCAGAAAATAGTTCTCGCTGCCGATGGCGACATGGAGGTTGCCCTCGGCGCAGACGGCCTCGCTCCACACT
>DATFWC010000749.1:0-5148 GCA_035259885.1 Xanthobacteraceae bacterium | reverse complement strand
TGTTCGGCCCCGCCGGCCGGCGCACTTTCATGAGCTTTGTGGGCGACCGCGGCGTGTGAGCGCCGGCCTAATTGATCAGGCCGGCATGCACCATGGCGTCGCGCACGGTGGCGCGGGTCTTTTCCGACACCGGCACCATCGGCAGCCGCACCGTTTCGGCGCACTTGCCCAACACCGACAGCGCATATTTCGCCGGCGCCGGGTTGGTCTCGACGAACAACGCGATGTGCAGCGGCATGAGCTTGTCCTGCAGCTTCAGCGCCGCGTCATAGTCGCCGCGCAGGCACGCCGCCTGGAACTCGGCGCACAGGCGCGGCGCCACGTTCGACGTCACCGAGATGCAGCCGTGGCCGCCATGCGCCATGAAGCCGAGGGCCGTGGCGTCCTCGCCCGAGAGCTGGTTGAACCCCGGCCCCATGGCGGCGCGCTGCTGCGAGACGCGCACCACGTTGGCCGTGGCGTCCTTCACGCCGGCGATGTTCTTCAACTCGAACAGCCGCGCCATGGTGTCGACCGACATGTCGATCACCGAGCGCACCGGGATGTTGTAGATGATGATGGGAATGCCGATGGCGTCGTTGATCGCCTTGAAGTGGCGATAAAGCCCCTCCTGGGTCGGCTTGTTGTAGTACGGGGTCACGATCAGCACGGCGTCGGCTCCGGCCGATTCCGCGTGCTGGGACAGCCGGATGGCCTCCGCGGTCGAGTTGGAGCCCGCGCCGGCGATCACCGGCACCCGCCCCCTGGCCTGGTCGACGCAGCAGGCGACCGCCCGGTCGTGTTCCTCATGGCTGAGCGTCGGGCTCTCGCCGGTGGTCCCGACCGGAACCAGGCCGTTGGTGCCCTCGGCGATCTGCCACTCGATCAGGTCGCGATAGGCTTTTTCGTCGAGCGACCCATTGTTGAACGGCGTGACGAGCGCAGTGAATGAGCCGCGAAAGCTCGTTCTGGCGGTCATTTTGGGCATCCTCGAGATTTTGGCCGGCCTTCTGGCGGCGGCGCCCCACACGATACCGAGCCTGCGGCTGCGATGAAAGCGCAGAATCTGAATGGTTGGGATCACGACCCTAAACATGAACAAAACGACAGGTATGTCAGACGCCTAGGGAAAAACACTGGGTCTGTTTGCCAAGTTTTTGCCTCGGTCGCAGCGGATGGTTGCGAACATCGCTCGTTGAGTTAACGTTGCGCAAACGGGGACGAGGGCAAACTCCCGGCCATCCTCGGGATCTCGGCAGCCAGGCGGCGCCGAAACCTGTGCGCGGCTTTTTTGCGCCACAAGAGAACAGGGCAACGATGCCACGGATCCAGCTATCCCTCGCCATCACGGCCGTATCGTTGATGGCGCTCAGCGGACATCTTGCAGCAGCCACCGAGACGCAATCGAAGAAACAGGCCGCCGCTCCGGCCAAGCACGACGCGGCGAAGAAACAGGCGGCGAAGAAGCCCGCCAAGGGGGCAGCCAAGAAGCTTTCCGGCAAGAAGGCGCCGCCGGTGCGGGTCGCGTCGGCCGCGCCCGTGCTCGGCCTGCCCATGCCGCGCCCGCGCCCCGATTCGGCCGCGGCCGTGCGGCCGCTCACAGCGGCGCAGCCGGCTCCGGCCGCCGAACAGCCAGCCGCCGCAGCGTCGCCCGATGCCGAGGCATCCGGCGTGATGACGCTGGCGAGCGCCGATTCGCAGGCGGTGATCCCGCCTCCGTCGCTGTCCGCGCCGATCACCACCACCACCTCGGCGAGCGACCTGGCGGCGGTACGCGAGGCCCTCGAGCTCATTCGCCAGGGCAAGATCTCCGCCCTCTCCGAGGTCAAGCAGACGATCACCGACCCCGCCGCGGCAAAACTGGTCGAATGGGCCTATCTGCGCAGCTCCGCCAGCGTGGCCGGATTCGAGCGCTACGCTGCGTTCGTGCGTTCCAATCCGTGGTGGCCCAGCATCGGGCTGCTGCAGCGGCGCGCCGAAGGCGCCCTGTGGGACGACAAGCGCGACGCCGCCACCGTGCGCGGCTACTTTGCCGGGTCCGAGCCGAAGAGCGGCAAGGGCCGCCTCGCCATGGCCCGCACCCTGCTCGCCCAGGGCGACATGGCGGGCGCGCGGCGCTACGTGCGTGACGCCTGGCGCCGCGACACGTTTGCGGTCGAGATCGAGCAGCAGGCGCTCGAGGCCTTCGCCGGCCTTCTCACCGCCGAAGACCATCGCGCGCGCATGCACCGGTTGCTGTTCGCCGGCGACGAAGCCGGCGCCCTGCGCGCCGCCAAGCGGCTCGGCGCCGCCGACCAGGCGGTGGCCAAGGCCCGCCTCGCCCTGACGGACAAAGGCGACAATGCCGGCACCCTGCTTGACGCGGTGCCGGCCGAGGCGCGCCAGGATCCCAATTACGTGTACGGCCGCATCCAGTGGCTGCGGCGCAAGGACAGGATCCACGAGGCCGGCGAGCTCATGCTCGCCATGCCCAATCAGCCCGATGTCCTGCACGACTGCGACGAGTGGTGGGTCGAGCGGCGCCTGCTGGCGCGCAAGCTCCTCGACATCGGCGACGCGCGCACGGCCTACCGCGTGGCCAGCGCCGCCGCGCCGCCCGAGAAGGAGAACAACCGCGTCGAGCAGGAATTCACCGCCGGCTGGATCGCGCTCCGCTTCCTCAGCGAGCCGAAGGCGGCGTTGCAGCATTTCGCCCGCATCGCCGAGACCACCATCCATCCGACCAGCCTGGCGCGCGCCTATTACTGGCAGGGCCGGGCGCTGGAGGCCCTCGGCCGCCAGCAGGAGGCGCGCAAGCAATATCAGGCGGCCGCGCAGTTCTCCGCCGCCTATTACGGCCAGATCGCCCGCGGCCATCTCGGCCAGAGCGAGATGGCCATCCGTCGTCCGCCGCAATTCTCGGCGGCCGAACGCGCCGCCCTGCGCAACGTCGACATCGTGCGCGCCGTGGAGATTCTTTACGCCGTCAACGAGCGCGACCTGGTGACCACCATGGCGGCCGATCTCGGCGACCGCCCGATCGAAGCCGGCCCGCTGGTCATGATCGGCGAACTCGCGGCGCAGAACCGCGACCCCCGCGCCATGCTCTACCTCGGCCGCACCGCCATGGCGCGCGGCTTCCCGCTCGACTTCTATGCGTTCCCGAACGTCGGCATCCCGAGCTATACGCCGATCGCCCCGGACATCGACCGCGCCATCGTCTACGCCATCACGCGGCAGGAAAGCGCCTTCAACCCGAAGATCGTGTCGAGCGCCAATGCCCTGGGGCTGATGCAGGTGACGCCGGCGGCGGGACGCGACACCGCCAAGCGCTACGGCGCCAAGTACGACGTCAAGCGGCTGCTCAACGACTCCGTCTATAACGTGCAGATGGGCTCGGCCGAACTGCACGGCCTGATGCAGGATTACCGCGGCTCCTACATTCTCACCTTCGCCGGCTACAACGCCGGCCGCGGCCGCATCCAGGAATGGCTGAAGCGCTATGGCGATCCGCGCGACCCGCAGATCGACCCGATCGACTGGGTCGAGCTCATCCCGTTCTCGGAGACCCGCAACTACGTGCAGCGGGTGATGGAGAACATGGCGGTCTACCGGGTGCGCCTCAACGGCAACAACCGACTCACCATCGAGGCTGATATGCGCCGCGGCGGCGCCGCCAACTAGCTCCGCAGGGTGGGCAAAGGCGCGTCGCGCCGCGCTGTCAACATATGATGACGGGCGATCGCGCCGTGCCCACCATACGGCTCTGGTGGGCACGGCGCGTTTCCACTGCATGATGCGTTGATAACTTAGAGCATGATCCCGAAAAGTGGGCACCGGTTTTCGGAAAAGATCATGCTCCAACAATAGGCTAAAAGCGAGATGACGATTCGAAGAAAAGTCATCTCGCTTTAGCGCAACGCGGCTTTGCCCACTCTACGTGAGACGCTATGCTCGCCGCATGAGCATGGCGCACACGATGGCCGAGGCGAGCGCGACCGGGGTTGCGCGGGGTTCGTTCGAGCGCATCACGGTCTCCGCCGCTGACGGCCTCAAGCTCAGCCTGCGCTCCTATGGCCCTCGCCTGGCCTCGACGCTTCCAGTCGTCTGCCTGCCCGGGCTCGCTCGCACGGCCGTCGATTTCCACGTCCTGGCGACCGCGCTGGCAGCCGATCCAACCGAGACGCGGTGGGTGCTGGCGCTCGATTATCGCGGCCGCGGCGAGTCCGAATACGACCGCAATCCCAACAACTACGACCTCCCGGTCGAGCTTGCCGACGTGATGGCGGTGCTGACCGCGCTCGAAGTCCCGCCCGCCGTGTTCGTCGGCACGTCGCGTGGCGGGCTGCTGACGATGATGCTGGCGGCGGTGCGGCCGACCGCGATCGCCGGCGCGATCCTCAACGACATCGGCCCGGTGATCGACCCGAAGGGGCTCATGCGCATCAAGAGCTACGTCGGCAAGCTGCCCACGCCGCGCAGCTACGACGAAGGCGCCGACATCCTGCGCCGATTGTTCGCGGCGCAGTTTACCCGCTTCGAGGAGGGCGACTGGCTGGAATTCGCCCACCGCACCTGGAAGGACAAGGGCGGGACGCTCGTGCCCGACTACGACGTCAAGCTCGCCGTTGCGCTCGACGGCGCCGATTTCGAGCAGCCGGTGCCGCCATTGTGGCCCCAGTTCGATGCGCTGGCGCGCGTGCCCGTGATGGTCATCCACGGCGCCAATTCCGACATCCTCACCGGCGCCACCGTATCGGCGATGCGCGAGCGGCGCCACGACCTGGATGTCATCGAGGTGCCGGACCAGGGCCACGCCCCGGTCCTGGCCGGCCACGACCTCATCCACCGCATCGCCAATTTCATCGCGTTCTGCGAAGTGACCGCCCGCCATTGAGCGGCGGCGCTGGAGCATTTTCCATCTGCATCGGCGCACCTTCTTGTCATGGCCGGGCTTGTCCCGGCTTGTCCCGTTTCGTTTGGCACGGCGGTGCCTCGTCAAGCGGGGATGTGCGGGTCAAGCCCGCGCATGACGAGTCAGAGTGAAATGGAAAATGCGCTAAACTAGCGCGAGACGACTTTTCTTCGAATCGCCATCTCGCTCTAAGTTATGCTTGGAGCATGATCTTTTCCGAAAACCGGTACCCACTTTTCGGGATCATGCTTTAGTCCGCCCGGCGGAGCAATTGC